>JANNMQ010000097.1:0-12736 GCA_031398045.1 Rubrivivax sp. | reverse complement strand
CTGGTGCAGCTGGGCTTGCAGCACTTGCAGACTGCGCAGCGCGGCACGGTGCTTTCACGCTGGCACCTGCTGGCGGGCATAGCAGCTGAACATGCGCTGGCGCCCGACGCGGCCGGTACCGACTGGCCTGCGATCTGCCGTTACTACAACACGCTACTGACTCTGGACCCCACCGCAGCGCCGCGCCTGGCCCACGCCATTGCCACCGCCGAAGCCGGTGAACCGGGGCAGGCTTTGCAGCTGCTGCTGGCCTTGCAGCCTGAATTGCCCCGCGTGCTGCAAGCCCACGGCCTGGCCGCACAAGCACGTGCCCATGAACGCCTGGGCGAGCCAGGCACAGCCCTGCAGCTGCTGGAACAAGCGGCCACAGTCGCCCCGCATGCGGCCGAGGCGCGGGCGCTGCGGCAGCGCGCAAAAGCCCTGTTGCAGCCCTGCGCAAAACGTCAGGACAACCTGCCAGCACACCGCTTGGCTGCAGTGCAAGGCCGCCACTGACCAGGCTCGGGGCATCAGCTTGGGGCCACAAAACCGCCTCTCCCAAAGGCGCCCCGAAGGGCTGCGCTCCAGGCTGCGCTCAGACCGCCTCGGCCACCTTCAGCAGTTCGTCCACCTCGCGCAGCAGCCGCGCCGCGTCGAAGGGCTTGTGCCACACCCGCTGTATGCCATGTTGGCGGGCACGCTGCGCAGTTTGCGCGGTGGCATCAGCCGTCAGCAGCACCAGCGGCACCTGGGCCGTGCCGTCATGCCGGCGCAAGGCGTCGGCCAGGTCCAGGCCCGACTGATCGGGCAGGTTCAGGTCCAGCACCACCAGGTCCACCCGCACACGCGCCACCAGCGCCAAAGCCTCTGCACCATTGCGTGCCACATGCAGCTTCACATTCGGTCGCCGCGCCAAGCAGGCTTCGAAGACCAGCACATTGACTTCGTTGTCTTCGACGTAGAGCAGCGAACCCTGCAAACCCGGCTCTTCGTCCAGCGCGCCAAAATTAGATGGCGCAGGCAATGCGGCGGGTTCAATGGGCGTATCCACGGTGCGCAGCCAGACCATGAATTCGCTGCCCACGCCGGGCTGGCTGCGCACGTCCATGCGGCCGTGCATCAGGCCCACCAGGCCCTGCGCAATGCTCAGCCCTATGCCAGTGCCAGGCACGCCACTGCGCTCTGCGCCCAGGCGGTTGAAAGGCTGAAACAGCTGTGCCTGCTGCAGCGCATTCATGCCCACGCCGGTGTCTTGCACCACGACCTGGGCATCAGGGCCGCGCTTCACCACGCGCACCGCCACGCCGCCGCCGCGGCGGTTGTACTTGATGGCGTTGCTCAACAGATTCAACAGCACTTGGCGCAGGCGCACCGGGTCGGCCTGCACCCACAGGTCGCGCACCGTGGGCGCAGGCGCCAACGTGACGCCTTGCGCCTGGGCCATGACCGCTACGCTGTTCAAGGCCCCACCCACCAGGTCCACCAGATTGACGGGCTGACAAACCACCTGCATGTCACAAGCGTCTATGCGCGTCAGATCCAGCGTTTCGTCCACCAGGGCCAACAAGTCTTTGCCGGCGTCAGCAATGGTGCGCAAATGCAATTGCTGCTGGGCTGGGTCTTGCGCGCTCTGCACCCGCAGCATCTGCGCCAGCCCCAGTACAGCGTTCAGCGGCGTGCGCAGTTCATGGCTCATGCTGGACATAAAGCGGCTCTTGGCGCGGTTGGCGCGCTCGGCGTCGGCCTTGGCCTGGGTCAGCGCGGCTTCGGTTCGCTTGCGCTCACCGATGTCGACACCAATTTGGTAACAGGCGCTGCGGCCCGGCAGCTCGCCGGCCACCACAAACTGTGTCACCAACAACTCGCGCACCGTGCCGTCGGGGTGTTTGAACGCGGTCTCAAAACTGACCGGCAGGCCACTGGTCTGGATCTGCAGATTGCGTGAACAGCTGCGCTGGTAGCCAGCGTCGCCGAGCAGCGCGCTGGCGTGGCGGCCCTGCAGTTCGCTGGCCGCCAAGCCCAACAATGCAGCTGCGCGTTCGTTGCAATAGCTGAACAGGCCATGGCCGTCGATGCGCAGCACCACGCCTGGAAAAGCGTCCAGCATGGTGCGCAACTCTTGTTCGCGCTGCGAGGCCAGCTCGTGCGCCCGTTCTGACTGGCGCAACAGCCGCCGCAGGCCGGCCTCGCGGCGCGTCACCAGCTGCGACACACTTTGCACGGTGTGCACACCCGCACCCAGGGCCGACAGGCGGTCCAGGCCAGCCAGCCGCCGCACCTGCATCACCACGCCCACCATCACCGCGCACAGCAGCGCCTGGGCCCACCACACCTGCGGGGTCAGCACACGCAGCGCGGGGTCGGCCGGCACCGTGGACCACCAGGGAAAGAGGGCTGCCACACCCGTTGCAACCAGGAACGCTGGCGCCGCCCAGTGCGGTGGCATGCACAAAAACATCAACACACCGATCACCAAAAGCCAGACCGACCTGCTGGCCACCGCATGGGCGTCCACAGCGGAGACGCTGCCGTCAAACCACACCTGCTGCAAACTGCAGACCAGAAACAGCGACAACGCGGCCACACCCAGCCGCTGTGCGGCAATGGCGCTCAGCCACTGCGCCCGCACGGCCAGCGCGAACCCAGCGAACAGCAGGCCCATCAACAGATAGCCCCAGATGTCGAAGGCACGCGCCATGCCGCTGCTGGCTTGCAGCCCAGCAGCCAACAGGGCCGCCGCGGACAGCAGGCCAAAAAGGCCCTGTGCGGCGCGGCTGCTCAGCAGCGTCAGCCGCACGGCGGGAGGATTGATCGGTTTCATGAAGGCACAACGATCATCGCCGCCCCGCCGCCCCGGGTATGCGGTGGTAAGAGCCCCGTTTGGGCTCCAGTTTGGCGGCCCTGTTCGACCCCACAGCCACGCGGCCCGACTCCTAGAATCGGTAACAGCTGCTGTTCAGCGCACACCGCCTCGGCACACAACCCCCAGCACACCACCCCACCCCACCAGAGTCACCCGCCATGGACACACGCACCTCGCCCTACCGCCTGCGCATCAGCCAATTGCGCGACACGCTGGCACGTGAAAACGTGCACGCGCTGCTGGTGCCTTCGGCCGACCCGCACCTCAGCGAATACCTGCCCGAACGCTGGCAGGGCCGCCAGTGGCTATCAGGTTTTACCGGCTCGATGGCCACGCTGGTGGTCACGCCCGACCAGGCGCTGCTGTTTGCCGACAGCCGTTACTGGGTGCAGGCCGAAGGTGAGCTGGCCGGCAGCGGCATCACACTGGAAAAGATCAACACCGGCGCTTCATTGGCGCACATCGAATGGCTGGCTCGCCACACCCCCCGCGGCGCCACGCTGGCGGTGGACGGCGACGTGCTGGGACTGGGCCAGGCCCAGACGCTGCGCAACGCCCTGCAGGCTGCGGGCGTGGTCTTGCGCACCGAGTCCGACCTGCTGCAGAGTGTGTGGCCCGACCGCCCTGCCCTGCCCAGCCAGCCGGTGTATGAACACCTGCCGCCGCAGGCCACACAGAGCCGCGCCGAACGCTTAGGCGCCGTGCGCCAGGCGATGGCCGCACAGGGCGCCACCCACCACCTGGTGAGCACGGTGGACGACATCGCGTGGATCACCAACCTGCGCGGTAGCGACGTCAGCTACAACCCCGTGTTCCTGGCCCACTTGCTGCTGGACCTGAGCGGCGCCACGCTGTTTGTGGGCGCCGGCAAAGTAGATGACGCACTGGCCACCCGGCTGGCCGCTGACGGTGTGCGTCTGGCCGACTACAACCGCACCGGCGCCGCGCTGGCTGCGTTGGGTGCCGGGCAGGTGCTGCTGCTGGACCCCAAGCGCGTGACCTACGGCGTGCGCAACTGCGCCGGCTCTGACTGCACCGTGGTCGAGGCCATCAACCCCAGCACGCTGCTGAAAAGCCGCAAGAATGCGACCGAAGCCGACCATGTGCGCCAAGCCATGGCTGAAGACGGCGCCGCGATGTGCGCGTTTTACGCCTGGTTTGAAGCCGCACTGGCCGCCGGCGAAACCATCACCGAACTGACCGTGGATGAAAAGCTCAGCGCCGCCCGTGCGCAGCGCCCGGGCTTCGTGGGCCTGAGCTTTTCCACCATCGCCGGCTACAACGCCAACGGCGCGCAGCCGCACTACCGCGCCACGCCCGAGTCGTTTGCCGTCATCCAGGGGCCGGGGGCGCCCGCACCCGATGGCCTGCTGCTGATCGACAGCGGCGGCCAGTATCTGGGCGGCACCACCGACATCACCCGCGTCTGGCCCATCGGCACCGTCAGCGCTGCCATGAAACGCGACTACACCCTGGTGTTGAAAGGCACGATGAACCTGTCGCGGGCGCGCTTTCCGCGCGGTACTGCGAGCCCCATGCTGGATGCGCTGGCACGCGCGCCGCTGTGGCAGGCGGGCATCGACTTCGGCCACGGCACGGGCCACGGTGTGGGCTACTTTTTAAACGTGCACGAGGGCCCGCAGAGCATCAGCAAAGCCGTGCCCGACGCCCACATGGCCATGCAGCCGGGCATGATCACCAGCATCGAACCCGGCGTTTACCGGCCCGGTCAATGGGGCGTGCGGATTGAAAACCTGGTGCTGAACGTGCCCGCCACCACGGCCGAAGGCGACAACTTTGCGGAGTTCCTGGAATTCGAGACCCTGACGCTGTGCCCCATCGACACCCGCTGCATCGACACCACGCTGCTGCGTGCTGACGAAAAGGATTGGCTGAACGACTACCACGCCACGGTGCGTGCCCGCCTGCGCCCCCTGGTCAGCGGCGAGGCGCTGGCCTGGCTGCTGCAGCGCACGCAGCCCCTCTGAACCCCGCACGGCCCCCGCCAGCACCGTCGCCACCGCCTTGAACGCTGCCACCCTACCCGCGCTGGGCATCGACCTGGGCGGCACCAAGATCGAAGCCCGGCTGCTGGCCATGGATGGCACCGAACTGTGGCGTCGCCGCGTGCGCACACCCAGTGGCGACTACAGCTCCACGCTGCTGGCCACTACGGCCCTGGTGCAGGATGCGCGGGTCGCGGCGGGCAACCAGGCGTTTACCGTGGGGGTGGGCACCCCAGGCACCGAAAGCGCATCAGGGCTGATGAAAAACTGCAACAGCAGTTGTTTGAACGGCAGGCCGCTGCGCCAGGACCTGCAGGCGGCCCTCGGCCAGCCCATACGGATGGCCAACGACGCCAACTGCCTGGCCTTGTCTGAAGCCACCGACGGCGCAGGGGCCGGCGCCGGGGTGGTGTTTGCCGCCATCCTGGGCACCGGCACCGGCGCCGGCATTGCGGTGAACGGCCGCGTGCTGCAGGGCCCGAATGGCCTGGCTGGTGAATGGGGGCACAACCCGGTGCCGTTTGGCGTCCATACCGGGCGCCGCAGCGACGACCCCAACTTTGAATGTTATTGCGGCTTGCGGGGCTGCATCGAAACCATGCTCAGCGGCCCGGGCCTCGCGCGCGACCACGCGTGGATGCACCAACAACTGCTGACCGGCGAACAGATAGCCGCCCGCGCCAGCGCCGGCGACCCCGAATGCATGGCCACCATGGAGCGCCATGCACACCGGCTGGCACGCTCACTGGCGGCCGTTATCAACCTGCTGGACCCCGACATCATCGTGCTGGGCGGTGGCCTGTCGCTGCTGCCGCACCTGTACCAGCGGGTACCCGCGCTGTGGGGGCAATGGGTGTTCAGCGGTGGCTTGAAAGAACCGGTGCGCACACGGCTGGAACCGGCCAAACATGGTGACGCTTCCGGCGCGCGGGGTGCGGCCTGGCTGTGGTGGCACGGCTGACCAACAGCCCCGGTTTGCGCGCGCCAAGCGCACCCCGACCAGGACCCTTCAGGCATAAATCTTGCGGCAGAATTGGTAACCTGGTTACAGCCGAAGAGCCCCCATGCCACGCACCAAAACACTGCCCGTGCCCAGCGACTCACGCACCAAAAAGAAGAATCTCCCTGCTGATGCAGACGCGGCGCAAAAAAACAAGCCGCTGGTAGAAGATATTCGGTTACTGGGGCGCATGCTGGGCGACGTCATCCGCGAACAAGAAGGTGCGGCCGCCTTCGACCTTATCGAGCGGGTGCGCCAGCTGTCCGTGGCCTACCGCTTGAAAGCTGACGCCAGCGCCGGACGGGTGCTGGACCGCTTGCTGAAAAACCTGTCGGCCGACCAGACGGTGACGGTGATCCGCGCCTTCAGTTATTTCAGCCACCTGGCCAACATTGCCGAAGACCGCCACCATGTGCGCCGCCGCGCGGTGCATGAACGCGCGGGCCACCAACAAGACGGCTCCTTGGCGCTGGCGCTGGAACGTCTGCACCGCGCCGACCACCGCGCTGCCGACATCGCCGCGGTGCTGAAAGAGGCCTACATCTCGCCGGTTCTCACGGCCCACCCCACCGAGGTGCAGCGCAAGAGCATCCTGGACGCCGAACGCGCAGTGGCCACCCTGGTGGAAGCGCGCGATGAGCTGGCCCTGCACGGCAGCGAAGCGCAGCGCGCCGACAACGAAGCGCACTTGCGGGCGCGCATCACGCAGCTGTGGCAAACGCGCATGCTGCGCACCGCCAAGCTCACGGTGGCCGATGAGATCGAAAACGCGCTGTCCTACTACACCAGCACCTTTTTGCACGAGATACCGCGCCTGTACCGGGAACTGGAACATGCGCTGCACGGCCATGAAGTGGCGTCTTTCCTGCGCATGGGCCACTGGATAGGCGGCGACCGCGACGGCAACCCCAACGTGACGGCGGCCACCTTGTCGCATGCGCTGTCGCGCCAGGCCGAAGTGGCGCTGCGCCACTACCTGACCGAGGTGCACGCACTGGGCGCCGAGCTGTCGATCAGCGGCACGCTGGCGCCCGTGTCGGCCGAGATGACAGCGCTGGCCAACCGGTCACCCGACCAGCATGTGCACCGCCAGGACGAACCCTACCGCCGCGCGCTGATCGGCATCTACGCGCGGCTGGCTGCCACCTTGCATCAACTGACGGGCACCGAAGCGCTGCGCCATGCCGTGGCGCCGCAAGATCCTTACGGTCAGGCCGAGGAGTTTTTGCAAGACCTGCGGGTCATCGAACGTTCGCTGGCTTCACACCACGCGCAGGCGCTGGTGGGGCCACGCCTGGCACCGCTGATGCGTGCGGTGCAGGTGTTTGGTTTCCACCTCGCCACGCTGGACCTGCGGCAAAGCAGTGACCAGCACGAAGCCGTGGTGGCTGAACTGCTGCGTGTGGCCCGCGTGCAGGCCGACTACAGCGCGCTGCCCGAAGCCGAACGCCGCACACTGCTGCTGGCGCTGTTGAACGACGCGCGGCCGCTGCGGGTGCACGGCGCCAGCTATTCTGCGCTGGCGCAGGGTGAATTGGCCATCTTCGAAACCGCGCGCAAGGCGCTGGCCGCTTACGGCCGCGAGGCACTGCGCCACTGCATCATCAGCCACACCGAAGCGGTGAGCGACCTGCTGGAGGTGCTGTTGCTGCAGAAAGAAACCGGGCTGCTGACAGGCACGCTGGATGGCACCTTGGACGTAACTTTGGACGTTACTGAACCCAGCGCAGTGGCCTCGCCGCCCGCGGTGGCCGCGCTGATCACGGTGCCACTGTTTGAAACCATCGGCGACCTGCGGTGCAGCGAACCCATCATGCGCGAGTTTTACGCGCTGCCCGGTGTGCTGGCCCTGGTGCAACGCAGCAGCGGCGAACAGGACGTGATGCTGGGTTACAGCGACAGCAACAAGGACGGCGGCTTTTTCACCAGCAACTGGGAGCTGTACCGCGCAGAAACGGCGCTGGTGGCGCTGTTTGCCGAAGTGGGAAAACAGTGTGCACAAGCTGGCCGCCCGGCCATCAAACTGCGCTTGTTTCACGGCCGCGGTGGCACCGTGGGCCGCGGCGGTGGTCCCAGCTACCAGGCCATCCTGGCGCAGCCCCCGGGCACTGTGAACGGGCAGATACGGCTGACCGAACAAGGCGAGGTCATCGCCAGCAAATACGCCCACCCCGAGATCGGCCGCCGCAACCTGGAAACGCTGGTGGCCGCCACGCTGGAAGCCACACTGCTGCATCCCACCAAAACAGCGCCAAAGCCTTTCTTGGAAGCTGCGGCGGCCTTGAGCGAAAACAGCTACGCGGCCTACCGCAAGCTGGTCTACGGCACGCCAGGTTTTACCGACTACTTATTCGCTGCCACGCCGATACGCGAGATTGCCGAGCTGAATATCGGCAGCCGCCCGGCCAGCAGAAAAGCCACGCGCGCCATCGAAGACCTGCGCGCCATACCCTGGGGATTTTCATGGGGCCAGTGCCGCATGGCGCTGCCGGGCTGGTGTGGTTTTGGTTCGGCCGTGCAGCAGTTTGTGGCCGCCGGTGAGCACGACAAACAGGTGGAGCTGCTGCGCCGCATGCACCAGCAGTGGCCCTTTTTCCGCACCTTGCTGAGCAACCTGGACATGGTGCTGGCCAAGAGCGACCTGCGCATCGCGGCGCGTTATGTGGAACTGGTGGAAGACAAGGTGGTGGCCAAGCGCATCTTCGGCGCGCTGAAGGCCGAGTGGCAGCGCGCCAACGACGCGCTGTCGCTGATCACCGGCGAACCCGAACGGCTGCACACCAACCCGGCGCTGGCTCGCAGCATCGCGCACCGTTTCCCCTACCTGAACCCGCTGAACCACCTGCAAGTGGAACTGCTGCGCCGTTACCGCGGCCGCGCCAGTGGCAACGCCACAGCAGCCGTGCACCCGGATGTGGAGCGCCTGCAGCGCGGCATCCACCTGTCGATCAACGGCATTGCGGCGGGGCTGCGCAACACGGGGTGACTAGCAGGTGAGCGGGCCGCGCAGCAACGCTGCCGCAGTGACGCCGAATCAGCAGTGCCGAATCAATAGCGCTGAAACTCATTGCCGTCGCGGTTCAGCAGCTGCATCAGCTTGGGGTGTACGAACAGTTTTTCCTTGCCCACCACACGCTCGCGCAGCACGCCCAGCGCTGCCAGGTCTTGCAGGTAGCGTGAAGCAGCCTGGCGCTGTGCGATGCCCTTGTCCACCACGTTGCCGATTCGGCAATAGGGCTGCTCAAAAATCACGTCGACCAATTCACGGGTGTAGATCTTGGGCAGCCGCGCACGCACATGTTCAGTGGTGTGCTCGACCAGCTGGCGTATGGCGGCTATCTTGCCGGTCGTCCACCGTGACGTTTCAGCCACGGCCTGCAACATGAACAGCAGCCAGGGCTGCCAGGCTTGGTCGCGTGTCACGCCCAGCAGCAGGCGGTAATAGTCGGCCTTGTGCGCAATCACCTGACGGCTCAGGACCAGGATGGGCAGGTTCAACAGACCGGCCTGAATCAAAAACAGGATGTTGATGACCCGCCCGGTGCGCCCATTGCCGTCGGTAAACGGATGTATCGCTTCAAACTGGTAATGGCCCACGGCCATGCGGACCAGCGGGTCCAGTTCGGTCTGGTTGTGCAGAAATCGCTCCCAGTTGGCCAGCATGTCGCGCAGCCGGGCAACGCCCTCGGGCGGTGTGTAGACCACCTCGGCCGTGCGGTCATTGGCCAGCTGCGTGCCCGGCGTGCGCCGGATGTCCATGTCCACGCCTTTGAGGGTGCGGCACACCTGCACCGCGGTGGCGGTACACAAGGGCCGGCCTTTGAGTGACAGGTAACCGTGGTGCAGCGCGGTGCGGTAGCGCAGTGCCTCTTTGGTGGCCGGGTCGGCATTTTCTTGCCCTTGAGCGTGCTGAAACAGCTGGTCGGTCGTGGTGACGATGTTTTCAATTTCCGAGCTGTCTTTGGCTTCCAGCAGCGGGATGGTGTTGATCAGCATCGCCTGGTTGGGGATGAGCTCGGCCGCCTGTTTGAGCTCGGCCAGCGCAGCACGGGCTTCGATGCAGGCTTTCAACACGGCGTGGCTTTCCAGCTGGTGAGCAGGGGGCAAAGCCGGCAGCTGGTTGTAAGGCTGTGCGGGGTGCCAGGGGGTAGCAGCGCCAGTCATGATGCAAAAACCTTGTTTCGGCGACAGGTTTTGAGCTTATGTCGCTGCCGGAGACACGTCAATCAAACGTGTACGAATTTGTTGATGGGGGCGACATGTTCTGACTTTTGATCGATGCCACACATAACAACAGCGCAACGCGCTGCTGATTGGCTATGATTAACTATTAATCTATCTTTGGCGCCTTATGGCTGAAAAGACCACCGAAACCCGCGTCATCACCTCGCACGTGCCGCGACCTTTGGCCGATCAAGTGGACGCGCTGGCTACGCGGCTGGAACGCTCTCGCGCTTGGATCGTCAAGCAGGCCCTGACCGACTACGTTGCGCTTGAAGAACGTCGCCACCAGATGACGCTGGAGGCCCTGACAGACGTGGATGCCAGGCGCGGGGTCGATCATGGCCAGGTCGAAGCCTGGATAGACAGCTTGGGCACCGATGAGCCTCTGCCACCGCCGTCATGCGCGTAATCTGGACCAGCAAAGCGCTGAGCGATCTGGTTCGTTTGCACGCCTTTCTGGCCACAGGCCATCCGCTCGCCGCACGTTTGGTTTTTGAGCAGCTCAAAGGGGGGCCTCGGCATCTTCAGGCCCATCCGCGCCTGGGCGAGCGAGTGCCAGATTTTGCGGAACGTGAAGTGCGCCGCTTGATCATTGGCGACTACGAGATGCGCTACGAAGTCAAGCCCGATGCCATCTGGATTTTGCGGCTGTGGCACACCCGCGAAGACCGGTAAATCGAAGACCTGTAGACATTACCCCGCGCTGCAACCCAAGGCCGCCTTCACCGCCGACACCTGCCGGCGCGACACCACCAGCCATTCGTCCAGCGGCGCCACCCGCACCGCCCAGCCTTCATGGGCATCGGCGCCCAGCGCCGCGTCGGGCTGGCGAAGTTCCAGTTCACGCATGGCCGACAAAGCCACCAGTGCATTGCGGTGCACACGTATGAAGTGCCCGCCCAGCCGGGACAGTTTGTCCTCCAGCTCGGCCAGGCTGTCATCGATCAGGTAGCTGCCGGTGGTGGTGCGCAGCTGCACCTGCTTCTGGTCGGCCTGGCACACCAGCACGTCGGCAACGGGCAAGCGCAACACGCGGCCCCGTTCGCTGATCACCAGCGCTGCGGGGGTCGTGGTGGCAGGCGACTCGGGCGCTGCCAGGGTCGGCTGGCTGGGCGCCAATAGCGGGCGCGGCAGCAACTGGCTGTGCAGGCGCCGCAACGCATCGGCCAGCCGGTCTTTGCGCACTGGCTTGGTCAGGTAGTCCACGGCAGCCAGCTCAAAAGCCTGCAAGGCGTGTTCGGCATGCGCAGTCACAAACACAACAGCAGGCGGGCTGGGCATGGCCCGCAGCGCACGCGCCAGGTCCAGCCCCGTGCGGCCCGGCATCTGGATGTCCAGCAGCAACGCGTGCACGGTGTGCTCGCGCAGCAGCTGCAAGGCTTGTTCCGCGCTGGCGGCTTCGCCGACCACCGCCCAGTCTGGTGCTGCGTCAGGCCCGGCACCGGGCACACCGGCGCCCTGAAGTTCCTGCACCAGCGTGCGCAGCCGCAGGCGGGCCAGCGGCTCGTCGTCCACGATCAGCAGTTGCAGCGTCATGGCCCTAGCAGCCCGGTTTCAGGCACAGGCAGTGCCACCATGTCAAGGCGCCGGCAAGGTGATGCGGGCGTGGAACAAACCGGCGCCGGCGTAGCCCTTGGCTGCGGGTTCGTGCCACACGTCGCACTGCGCCGCCACGTCGTGCAGCAGGCGCAAACGTTCGCGCAGGTTGTGCAATGCCATGCCGTGTCCGGGGCTGCCGGCATCAACACCCAGGGTGTTGGTGACCACCACCACCACCTGGCCCCGCTGCAGCTGCGCGCTGATGTTGACATGGCCGCCGTCGGCTGCCGGTTCGATGCCGTGGCGCACTGCATTTTCAACCAGCGGCTGCAGCACCAGCGGTGGCACGCGGGCTTCCAGCACGCGCGGGTCCACCTGCCACTGCACAGCCAGGCGTTCGCCAAAGCGCACTTCTTCGATGGCCAGGTAGCGACGCGCCAGCTCCATTTCTTCGCGCAGCGACACCGAAGCACCGGCTTCAGCCAGGGCCACCCGAAACAGCTGCGCCAGGTCTTCCAGCACGCTTTCAGCGCGCGCCGGCTCTACCCGCACCAGCGCCAGCGCCGAGTTCAAGGCGTTGAACAGAAAGTGCGGCCTGATGCGCGACTGCAGTTCAGCCAGCCGTGCGCTGGCGTGCGCTGGGTGCCAGATGCGCGAGCGCACGTCCAGCCAGGCCCACAGCAGGCCCGCGGCACCCACACCAGCCAACAGCACAGCAGCCACTGCAAAGTGGTCAGCCGCTGCCATGCCGGCCCAGGCCAGCGGTGCCCACGCTGCCAGCGCAGCCAGTCCACCCAGCAACAGCACCATCGCCGCCCGCTGCGCAGGCCGCAGCGCAGCCAGCCCGGTGCGCAAGGCACACACCACCACCAGCCACAACATGGTGGCCAGCAAGCCGCCAAAACACAGCGCAGCCTGGCGCGTGGCCCACTGCACCAGGCTGTTGGCGCCGGCCAGCGCCGGCACCGCCGCCAGGGCCTGCACCAGCAGCACCGCTCGCAGCGCCAGCGCCGGGTGGCAGACGTCAAAAGCCGCAGCGGCCTGGGTCTGCAGCCGCGCGCGTTCTTCGGCCACGGGGTCAAAGCGCGAAATGGCGTGGGCCGAACTGTCCAGCGCAGGCTGCTG
>JANNMQ010000094.1:0-3720 GCA_031398045.1 Rubrivivax sp. | reverse complement strand
TGGACCGCCACGGCGAAGGCGTCTTCCAAATCGGCTTCGAGGTGCCGGATGCCGACGCCGCCGAGGCCCAGGCTCGCGCGCAAGGCCTGCCCGTGCTGATGCGGGGGCGCCGTGCCAATCGAACGGGCTTCACCTACTACGACACGGCCGATGAGGCCGGCGTGAACCTACTGACACGCGCCACCCCACTGCCGGGCAAATGAACGCGCTGCGCTGGCTGGCGCGTTGACCCTCTGACTGCACGGCAGACCTGCCCAGATACCCGTGTCGCCGCTGCGGCGTTGTAAAGCACTCACAGCGGGAAGTCCCACAGGCGCCGCCTGTTTCCCAGGGGGGCTTTAGGATACTTTTAGGATACTGAAAACAAAAACGCCCACTCTTGTAAGTGGGCGCTATCGTCAGAAGCCGCGTATTTACAGCGTTTTTCTGGTGGGCGGTGCAGGGTTCGAACCTGCGACCCCTGCCGTGTGAAGGCAGTGCTCTACCGCTGAGCTAACCGCCCGGATTCGAAAGCTGCGCCGGACCAGCCTGAGCCTTTGGACAACTGCACTTGTTTCCGAGAAGCCTAGGAGTATGCCACGGTCCCAAGCCAGCTTAATCCGCCCCGCCGGGAACGGTTTCTCGCCACACCGCTTGGCCCTTGCTGGCTTTGTTCAGGTCGGCAATCACGGCCGCATGCGCTGCGCACTCTTCTGCACTCGCGGGCCGTAGCGGCAGCATAAAGGCCGTCATGTCGGCGGGCAATGCCACTCCGCGGTTTTGCGCCTGCGGCGATGCATCAATGACCAGCGAGCCTTGACCCCTGGTCAAGCGCAGGTAAACCTCAGCCAGCAGGCCAGCGTCCAACAAGGCGCCGTGCAGTTCGCGGTGTGCGTTGTCCACCTCGAGCCGCTTGCACAACGCATCCAGCGAATTGGCCTTGCCCGGAAATTGCTCGCGCGCCAGCAGCAAGCTATCAGTGATGCGGGTCACGTGTTTGGCCAGCGGTGGCAATTTCAGTCGCGCGAACTCGGCGTCTAGAAACCCGATGTCGAAAGCCGCGTTGTGGATCACCACATCGGCACCCTTCAGAAAATCCAGCATTTCGCCGGCGATGGCCGCGAACAAGGGCTTGTCAGCCAGAAATTCGTCGGTGATGCCATGCACACGCAGTGCATCCGGGTGGCTGCTGCGTTGCGGGTTGACATAGTGATGCAGCCTGCGGCCCGAATCTCGGCGGTTGACGTATTCGATACAGCCAATCTCGATCACACGGTCACCCTGCGCCGCGTTCAGCCCCGTGGTTTCGGTGTCCAGAAATACCTGTCTCATGCCCTGCCCTGCTCTTTCACACGTCCACTTTCAACGGCTTTGACTTGGCTCTTTCAGACAACCACGGCACTGCCGTTGGCGGCTTGGCGGCCAAACCACCACCAGAGCGCGGCGCCAGCAGCAATCATCGGCACACACAGCCACTGGCCCATGCTCATGCCCAGCGCCAGCAAACCCAGAAAACTGTCGGGCTCGCGGAAAAACTCACCCACAAAACGCAGCACGCCGTAGCCAAACACAAATGCTGCAGCCACTTGACCCTGCGCGCGCTGGCGCTGCGCATACCACCACAAGAGCACAAACAGCAACAAGCCCTCCAGCAGGGCCTGGTACAGCTGCGACGGATGTTTGGGCGCCATGCTGCCGCTCTGCGGAAATGCCATGGCCCAAGGCAGGCTGGCGTCAGCCGCGCGGCCCCACAGTTCACCGTTGATAAAGTTGCCGATGCGCACCGAGGCGATGCCGGTGGGCACACACGGCGCCACCACGTCCATCACCTGCAGGAAAGGCCGGCCGCGGCGCCTTGCAAACAGGGCCATCGCCACGATCACACCCAGCAGGCCACCGTGGAACGACATGCCGCCGCGCCAGACGGCCAGGATCTCGGCCGGGTTGGCCAGATAGACGTCGGGCTTGTAGAACAGCGCATAGCCCAACCGCCCCCCCAGCACCACGCCCAGCACACCATAAAACAGCATGTCCTCGACATCGCGCCGGGTCCAGCCCACGTCGGCGAACCACGGCCGACGCACCCGGCGGGCCGCCAGCCACAAAAACAAGCCAAAAGCCACCAGGTAGGTTAAGCCATACCAGTGAATCTGTACCGGGCCCAGGTGCAGGGCCACGGGGTCGAACTGGGGGTGCACCAGCATCAGCAGAACTCCATCGCGTAAAACCGATTGTCCACCGGGCCGGCCACAAGGTCGCCGCCGATACACTCGTGGGCTGTTTTGGAGACCCCCGATGAGCATCAACCGCCGTTCAAAAAACATCACCGAAGGCGTGGCCCGCGCGCCCAACCGCAGCATGTACTACGCCATGGGCTACACCGAAGGCGACTTCGGCAAACCGATGATTGGCGTGGCCAACGGTCACAGCACTATCACGCCCTGCAACAGCGGTTTGCAACGCCTGGCCGATGCCGCCGTCGATGCGCTCAAGGCAGCCGGCGCCAACCCGCAGATCTTCGGCACACCCACCATCAGCGACGGCATGGCGATGGGCACCGAGGGCATGAAGTACAGCCTGGTGTCGCGCGAGGTGATTTCAGACTGCGTGGAGACCTGCGTCGGCGGCCAGTGGATGGACGGCGTGCTCGTCATCGGCGGCTGCGACAAGAACATGCCAGGCGGCATGATGGGCATGCTGCGCGCCAACGTGCCTGCCATCTACGTCTACGGCGGCACCATCCTGCCTGGCCGCTACAAGGGCCAGGACCTGAACATCGTCAGCGTGTTTGAAGCGGTGGGCCAATTCAGCGCCGGCAACATGAGCGAAGAGGACTTCTGCCAGATCGAGCGACGCGCTATTCCCGGCAGCGGCAGCTGTGGCGGCATGTACACCGCGAACACCATGAGTTCTGCTTTTGAGGCGCTGGGTATGAGCCTGCCCTTTTCCAGCACCATGGCCAACGTGGAAGACCCCATCGTGGCGCACACGCAGGACGCTGCACGCGCGCTGGTGGAGGCCGTGAAAAACAACCTGAAGCCGCGCGACATCGTCACCAAACACGCGATTGAAAACGCCGTCGCGGTGATCATGGCTACCGGTGGCAGCACCAACGCCGTGCTGCACTTTCTGGCCATCGCGCATGCCGCCGAGGTGGAATGGACCATCGACGACTTTGAGCGTATGCGCCGCAAGGTGCCGGTACTCTGCGACCTCAAACCCAGCGGCAGGTACCTGGCGATTGACCTGCACCGTGCAGGCGGCATACCGGCGGTGATGAAGGTGCTGCTGGACGCGGGCCTGTTGCACGGCGACTGCATGACCATCACCGGCCGAACGGTGGCGCAGAACCTGGCTGGCCTGGCAGCCCTGCGCACTGACCAGGACGTCATCCGCCCGATCACCAACCCGATGTACGCCGAAGGCCACCTGGCTATCCTGAAGGGCAACCTCAGCCCCGAAGGCTGCGTGGCCAAAATCACCGGCCTCAAGAACCCGGTGATCACCGGGCCAGCGAGGGTGTTTGATGACGAGCAAAGTGCGCTGGCTGCCATCATGGCCAAAAAGATCGTCGCAGGCGATGTGATGGTGTTGCGTTACCTGGGCCCCAAAGGCGGACCAGGCATGCCGGAAATGCTGGCACCCACCGGTGCTCTGATAGGCCAGGGCCTGGGTGAAAGCGTGGGCCTGATCACCGACGGCCGCTTTTCCGGTGGCACCTGGGGCATGGTGGTGGGCCAT
>JANNMQ010000081.1:0-1993 GCA_031398045.1 Rubrivivax sp. | reverse complement strand
GAGGTGGTGCGGCTGCGCGACGAGCTGGCATGGTTTGAACGGGGTGCTGCGCTGCAAACCAGCGGCCCGTTGTGAGAAGTGGCCTGAGAGGCCCAGTCACGCCTGGTGCATGGCCGCACACAGCCGCAAAAAGTCTTCGGTGCCGCGCCCCAGGTGTTTGTCGCGGTGCACCACGATGGCCAGTCGGCGCGTGGCGGCGGGCAGGCCGGTGCGCAACGCCACCAGGCTGCCGTCGGCCAGCGCAGGCGCCACCGTCAAGCGCGACAAGCAGGCCACCGCGGCACCGGCGGCCACCAAGCGTTTGATGGCTTCGGTGCTGCCCAGCTCGAAGCCCACTTCGATGGCGCCCACATGTTCCAGCAGCCAGCGGTCCACCGCTTCGCGTGAACCCGAGCCCGGTTCGCGCATCGCCCACAGCGCGTCGCGCAAAGCGCTGGGCGCCACCCGGCGCTTCAACGCCAACGGATGTGTTGGCGACACCACCAACACCATTTCGTCCGACAGCCAGGGCCGCACACGCAGGTCGGGGTGGGTCTGTGGGCCCTCGATGAAACCCAGGTCGACGTCGAAGTTGGCCACGCCGGCAATCACTTCGCTGGTGTTGCTGACCACGATCTGTACCGGGCTGCCGGGATGCGCCTGTTTCCAGCGCGCCACCAGGTCGGGCAGCAGCACCTCGCCGATAGTCAGGCTGGCGGCCACACGCAGCGGTGTGGCCTGCGCGGTGTTAAACAGGTGTTGCAGCTCGGCCGCCTGGTCCAGCAGCGACGCCGCTTTGCCCAGCAGCGCGCGGCCGTTTTCATTCAGCACCAGGCGCCGGCTCACGCGGTCAAACAGCGGCACACCCAGCGCGGCTTCCAGCTCGGTCAGCGTGGCGCTGGCGGCCGACTGCGAACGCGCCACGCGGTCGGCCGCTGCACGGGTGGAGCCAGCACGCGCCGTGGCCACAAACACTTCCAGCTGTCGCAGTTGCAGCCGCAGCCGTTCACTGCCACTGCCACTGCCGCTGCGACTGGGCTGCCAGCGCGCCCGGTTTGTTTGATCGGATTTGCTGGTCAAGGTGATCTGAATTGTCCACTTTTTCATATTGGCTATGCGGCCTAGCATGCACAGGCCTCAACCGGACGAACACCGATGCCCCCCACCCCGCTGCACGACCCATTGGCTTCACCGTTGCCTGCTGCCGCCACAGAAACCAAAAACACCACCTGCTACATGTGTGCCTGCCGTTGTGGCATCCGTGTGCACCTGCGAGAAGGCGAGGTGCGCTACATCGAAGGCAACCCCGAGCATCCGCTGAACCAGGGTGTCATCTGCGCCACGGGCAGCTCGGGCATCATGAAACAGTACTCGCCGGCTCGCCTGACGCAGCCTTTGAGGCGCAAGGCGGGTGCGGCGCGCGGCGACAACCAGTTTGAGCCCATCGAGTGGGACGAAGCCTTCCAGATGCTGGAAGACAAGCTGCGCCACCTGCGTGCCACCGACCCCAAACAGTTTGCGCTTTTCACCGGGCGCGACCAGATGCAGGCGCTGACAGGGCTGTTTGCACGCCAGTTCGGCACCCCCAACTACGCGGCACACGGCGGCTTTTGTTCGGTGAACATGGCCGCCGGCATGATCTACACCATCGGCGGTTCGTTCTGGGAATTTGGCGGCCCCGACCTGGAACGCGCCAAGTTGTTTGTGATGATCGGCACCGCGGAAGACCACCATTCCAACCCGCTGAAGATGGCGCTGTCCAAATTCAAGCGCAACGGCGGCCGCTTCATAACCATCAACCCGGTGCGCACCGGTTATTCGGCCATTGCCGATGAATGGGTGCCCATCAAGCCGGGCACCGACGGCGCGCTGCTGCTGGCCATCGTGCACGAGATCATCGCGCTGGGGCTGTACGACCGCGACTTCCTGGCGCGCTACACCAACGCCGGCCAGCTGGTGAACCAGAACGCTGACAGCGACGACTTCGGCCTCATGCTGCGCAATACCGAGGGTG
>JANNMQ010001162.1:0-2029 GCA_031398045.1 Rubrivivax sp. | reverse complement strand
CGGGTGGCAGCCACTTCGGCAGCACCCAGCGCAGCGCCATGCACGTCGTATGTGCCGGCTTTGGTGGGTGCACCTTGCCCGATCACGGTTTTGCAGCAGATCAGCGTGGGTTTGCCGTTTGGACCTTGGCCTTGCGCCTTGGCCGACGCGATGGCGCGGCCCACGGCATCGGTGTTGTGGCCATCCACACCAGCCAGCACGTGCCACCCATAGGCGGCAAAACGCGCGGGCGTGTCGTCGGTGAACCAGCCCTGCACAGGGCCGTCGATGCTGATGCCGTTGTCGTCGTACAGCGCCACCAGCTTGGACAAGCGCAGCGTACCGGCCAGCGAACACACCTCGTGGCTGATGCCTTCCATCAGGCAGCCGTCACCCAAAAATACATAGGTGTGGTGGTCCACCAGTGTGTGGCCTTCGCGGTTGAACTCGGCCGCCAGCAGCTTTTCAGACAAGGCCATGCCCACGGCGTTGGCCAGGCCCTGGCCCAAGGGGCCGGTGGTGGTTTCAACGCCGGGCGTGATGCCCACCTCCGGGTGGCCCGGCGTTTTGCTGTGCAGCTGCCTGAAGGCCTGCAGTTCAGACATCGGCAAGTCGTACCCGGTCAGGTGCAGCAGCGCGTAGATCAGCATGCTGCCGTGGCCGTTGCTCAGCACAAAACGGTCACGGTCGGGCCACTGCGGGTTGGTGGGGTTGTGGCGCAAGTGACGGTGCCACAGGGCCACGGCCATTTCGGCCATGCCCATGGGCGCACCGGGGTGGCCACTCTTGGCTTTTTCAACCGCATCCACCGTCAGCATGCGGATGGCATCGGCCATGCGGTGGTCCAGGCTGCGCGGCAGCGTGATCGCGGCGGGGGCGATGGCAGTGCTCATCACAGCGCACCCAGCGCGCGCTTGCGCCGTTCAATCATGCGCCAGATGAAAGGCGTGAAGATCAGCTGCATCGCCAGTTCCATCTTGCCGCCCGGCACCACCACGGTGTTGGCGCGGCTCATCCAGGCGTTGTTGATCATGTTCAGCAGGTAAGGGAAATCGATGCCTTTGGGGTTGGCAAAACGGATGACGCAGATGCTTTCGTCGGCGCTGGGTATGTCGCGTGCAATGAAAGGGTTGCTGGTGTCCACCACCGGCACACGCTGGAAATTCACATGTGTGTGGTTGAACTGCGGGCAGATGTAGTTCACGTAGTCGGGCATGCGGCGCAGGATGGTGTCGGTCACCGCCTCGGTGCTGTAGCCGCGCACGTTTTTGTCGCGGTAGAGCTTCTGTATCCATTCGAGGTTGATGACCGGCACCACGCCGATCAGCAAATCGGCGTGGCGCGCAATGTTCAAGTCGGGCGTCACCACGCCGCCATGCAGGCCTTCATAGAACAGCATGTCGGTGCCTTCGGGCACGGCTTCCCAGGGCGTGAAGGTGCCGGGTTCTTGTTGGTACGGGGCGGCTTCCACCGCGTCGTGCAGGTACTTGCGGCGCTGGCCGGTGCCTGTTTGGCTGTAGCTGCGAAACAGCGCTTCCAGTTCCGGGAACAGGTTGTTCTCGGGCCCGAAGTGGCTGAAGTGTTTGTTGCCTTCTTTTTCGGCTGCCGCCTGGCGCGAACGCATCTCTTTGCGGTCGTAGCGGTGAAAACTGTCGCCCTCGATCACCGCGGCTTTGACGTTTTCGCGCCTGAAGATATTTTCAAACGTGCGCGTGACCGAACTCGTGCCGGCACCGCTGGAGCCGGTGATGGCGATGATGGGGTGGCGTTCTGACATGGCGCGGCTTTCCGGATGTGGGTGCGTCCTGGGGGTCAATCCCGAAACAGGCTGCGTTCTGCAAACAGCGGTGAATAGCTGTCGGGCACGCTGGTGTCGTGGTGATACCGCTCTATGCGTTCCACCTCGTTTTGGCTGCCAAATACCCGGCCGAGGCGCTGATGCCGGGTGGTTGGCTGCCCCGCCAGCACGGCCTGGCGGCCGGTGCTGGCACGGCCGCCGGCTTGTTCCATCACGAAGCCGATGGGGTTGGCTTCGTACAACAGACGCAAG
>JANNMQ010001147.1:0-1946 GCA_031398045.1 Rubrivivax sp. | reverse complement strand
GCAGAAAAGCAGCGCCGCCTGTTTGCCGACAGCGTGGGCCCCGTCACGCCATTGCCCAGCCACGGGCTGGCGTTGCCCGCCCTGCCCCGCCCCAGCCCCGAACCGCGCCAGCGCGAAGCTGATGAGCGGGCCGCGTTGGCCGAGGCGCTGTCTGATGAAGTGGACCTTGAAACCCTGCTCTGGACCGACGACGGACTGAGCTTTCAGCGCCCAGGCCTGGCGCCCGACGTGGTGGCCCGGCTGCGACGCGGCCACTGGTCCATACAGGCCGAGCTGGACCTGCACGGCATGCGCCGCGACGCGGCACGGGCGGCCGTGTCGGCTTTTCTGCGTCAAGCGGGCCAGCGCGGGTGGCGCTGCCTGCGCCTGGTGCATGGCAAGGGCCACGGCTCACCAGGGCGGCAACCGGTGCTGAAAGCCAAGGTGCAACGCTGGCTGGGCCAGCACGGCGCGGTGCTCGCCTTCACGCAAGCCACCGCGCCCGAAGGCGGCAACGGGGCCCTGATTGTTTTACTTCGGGGCTGAAAGGGCCGGCAGTGGTGGGGCCGGCGCAGCGCGCTGGCACTGGCCCTGGCGTTCGAACCAGTACACCACATTGCCCACCAGCGCGATGCTGCCCGAGACCACGGCAGAAGCAGCCGTCACTGCGCCGGCCGCACTCAGCAGGGCCAGGCAACCGTCGCCCGCACAACGGTGAAAACCTCCCAGGTAGGCGGCTTCCAGCGTCATCTGGCGCGTCAGCACCCGGCAATCGGGGTCGTAGACCTCTCGTGTCTGCGGCACCACGATGCAGCCCGTCAACACCACGAGCAGCGCCGCGCCTGCGGCAGCCAGCCGCTGCGCCAGCACGCCGTTAACCGCCACGGTTGCGCATCCAGTCCGCGGTGCCAAACAGCGCCTCGGTCAGGCGCTCGGCCAGAGCCGCTTCCACCGCGGTTTCCGCCATCGCCTGCACCATGCAAGCCATCCACTGGTCGCGTTCAGCAATGCCGATGCTGTAGGGCAAGTGGCGCGCTCGCAGGCGCGGGTGCCCGAAGCGTGTTTCGTAGTGCGCTGGGCCCCCCAGCCAGCCGCACAGAAACCAGTACAGCTTGTCCCTGGAGCCCGACAGGTCGGCCGGATGCAACGCGCGCAAGCTTGCGAATCCAGCCTCCAGGTCCATCAGATCGTAAAAACGATCAACCAATGCACGCACGCCAACTTCGCCACCCATGCGCATGAACGGTGACGCCGACGCGGCGGTGTCGGGGTTTGCGCTGGCGGTCATGGGTTCGGCCGTCAAGCCGACAGCCGCGCCGCTGCGGCCACCAGGGCTACACAGGCGGGTGTGCCCGGCGCCGTCTGCATCAGCAGCTGCCGGCGCTGCACGGCTTCACGCACCGACGGGTCTGCCGGCACGTCGCCCAGCAGGTCCAGCCGCAGCGGGCTGTCCAGCGTGGGGTTGACGTAACGGTCCACCACCTGCTGCAGTTGCTGGCGCACCGAACGCCCTTCGCCGGGTTTGCGCGTCTGGTTGACCAGCAGATGCACGTGCCGCCGGCCTTGGGTGGTGGCCAGCACTTTGATGGTGGCGTAGGCATCGGTCATCGACGTGGGTTCGGGCGTCACCACCACCAGCACCGAACCGGCCAGCGACACGGTGTACAGCACCACATCGGAAATCCCGGCGCCGGTGTCGAGCAGCACATGGTCGAACTTGGGTGCCACCTCGGCAATCACACGCTGCAGATGGTCGCGCACTTCGGGTGTCATGCGCGAATACTCCACCATGCCCGAACCCGCCAGCAACACCGAAAAACCGCCCGGTGCCGGCAGGATGGCCTCTTGCAGGCTGTGTTTGCCCGTGAACACATCGTGCAGCGTGATCTTCGGAAACAGGTTCAGCACCACGTCCAGGTTGGCCAGGCCCAGGTCGGCATCCAGCACCAACACCTTGCGGCCACCCC
>JANNMQ010001033.1:0-7412 GCA_031398045.1 Rubrivivax sp. | reverse complement strand
CCTGGTTCGCAGCCTTGCTTGATGTGGATGTCACCACCCGCCACGTACCCGTTGCTGGGCAGCAGCCTCATCAGGGCCAGCGCCGTCATGCTTTTGCCGCAGCCACTTTCGCCCACCAGCGCGAAGGTTTCACCTTGCGTGATGGCCAGATGCAGGCCGTCTATGGCGCGCACCAGGCCGCTGTCGCTGTCGAGTTCGACCTGCAGGTCATCAACGATCAGCTGCGTGCCAGCCACAAACTGCGCAGTCAAAGCCACGCGTCCTCAGGCAACTTCAGACCCAGTAGACGAGCGGCACGGTTCAAGCGACGGTCATAAGAAAAAAAGCTCATGTCTTCCATTGCTGCCGTGTGAGCGACGTGACCTGCGGCCAATTGAATGGAGTCGTAGCCGCGCAGTGCAAAGACATCGGCAAATTCACCGGCGCACAGCACCAATGACTGCACGACTTCAATGATTCGCATGCCGCCCCAGTCAGCATCCAAGTGGCTGCGGGCTTCGGACCATTCTTGCGCACGCTCTGGCGCCTCACGCGAGCGCCGGGCGATGGTGGCGCGGCTTTCGGCGTAGGTCACCCGACACGTGAAGAGTTTTGCTTGCGACAAGCGCCTCAGCAGCTCTTCGCTTTCCGGCTCTGCAATCAACAGCTTGACCAGTGCCGAGCTGTCAACATAAACATTCACCCGCGATCCTCAATAACGGCGTCAGACAAGGAACCTACACCTGGCGGCAGCGGCAGCAGTTTTCGCGGAGCCAAGCCCCCAGGGCGCGGTCGCTCTGTCATCAAACCGGCAGCAATCAAGCGGTCGTCTATCGAGTCGCCTTGTGGCAAAGGTGGTTCAAGGCGCGCCACCGGCTTTCGGTGAGCTGTGATCACGGCGCTCTCACCAGCTTCGACTTGCCGCAGCACAGCCGACAAATTGGCCTTCAATTCTCGTACGGAAATTTCCATTAGGGCCTCCAATGAAACACTATCCTGAATATTGTAGTCACGGTTTTGCAGGTCTGCGCAAAATTTTCCTCACCTTTGCCACCTTGAACGTCGGGTCAAATGCATCGCGGACACCATCAGCAAACAGGTTGGCGGCCAGCACCAGCGTCACCATGAAGCCGAAGGCAGAGGCAAATGACCACCACACCACCGGGTCGCGGCTCATTTCGTTGCGGGCCAGGTTGATCATGCCGCCGAAGCTGTTCATCGACGGGTCGACGCCGACACCCACATAAGACAGCACCGCTTCGTACAGGATCAGCGCGCTGAAGTCCAGCACCGTGATGATCAGCATCAGGTGCGCCACGTTGGGGAAGATGTGGCGCGCCATGATGCGGCTGTCGCTGACGCCAAAGGCCTGTGCCGCCTGCACGTAGTCCAGTTCGCGCAGCTTCAATGTTTCAGCGCGCAGCAGCCGGCACAGGCCCGCCCAGCCCGTGGCGCCCAGCACGGCGCACAGCAGAAACAGCTTCAGGTCGCTGCGTTCGGCGCCGGTTTCAAAGAGGTCAGGGTTCTTGTCCAGAAACACCTGCACCATCAGCACCAGGGCCGCAATCAGCAGCACATTGGGCACCGACGACAACACCGTGTACAGGTACTGGATGGCCTCATCCACCCAGCCGCGAAAGTAGCCGGCCAGGATGCCCAGCACCACCGCCAGCGGCAACGTGGCCACTGTCGCCAATGCGCCGATGACAAAGGCGGTGCGGATGCTCTTCATCGATTGGTAGAGCACGTCGTTGCCAGTGAGATCGGTGCCCAGCAGGTGGTAGGGGCCTGAAAGCGCCGCCGATGCACCCACCAGCAGACACAGCAGCCACACAGTGACCAAGGCCACATGCCAGGGCACAGCACCCTGACGGGCGCGGACTTGCGCCCAGGTGGCACCCGCGCTCTGCCCACGCGCACGCGCCAGTACGGCCAGAAACCCCAGCGTCAACACCAAGGCCGCCACGGCACCAGCGGCCTGGCCCAGGCTGGCGCGCATCACCACATCGGGCCACCACTGGCTGGCCGGGTTCACCAGGTGCCTGCCACCAAATTCAAGGCGCGGCGCAACCCGTTGGCTCTGGCCGTCAACCAGCAGCGTCTCTTTGGTGAAGCCGACATAAGCCAGCGGCTTGGAATAGGTGGCTTCGCGCGCATCCACCAGGTCGTCCAGCACCTCGTCCAGCAACGAACGGGTGCGGGTGTCGTAGCTGGCCTGCGTGCCCACCATGCCTGCGGCCGGTGGCAGCAAGCGCCGGAAGTGCACGCTGTCCAGCAGCGTGATGCCCAGGCACAGCAACAAAATGACGCTGGAGGCCAGCGCCGGCGCGTTACGAAACACCTTGGCCCAGTTGCGCGACAGCTCGGGCCGGCGCAGCACGTGTACGCCGTACACCACCGCAGCCAGCACCAGCAGCCAGATGGCGGCATCGGTCCACAAGAGCTCAAATTTGGGCATGAAAGATTTCAGCAGCGGCTAACTCAAGCGCACACGCGGGTCGACCCAGGTGTAGGCAATGTCGATCAGCGCAAAGGTGGCGATGTACAGCAGCGAGCCTACAAACACCATGGTGCGCACAACAGCAAAGTCCTGTTTACTGATGGCTTCAATGACATAAGAACCCAGGCCCGGCAGCCCGAAAAAGCTTTCAAACACCAGGCTGCCCAAAAACACATAGGGTAGGTAGTTGCCGGCACTGGTGATGATGGGAATCAACGCGTTGCGCAACACGTGGCGGTAGAGCACCCGCTGCTCACTCAGGCCCTTGGCACGCGCGGTGCGGACATAGTCTTTGCCGATCTCTTCCAGGAACATGGCCCGGTACAGGCGGGCTTCGCCACCCAGCCGCGCGATCAGCGAAAGGCCTATGGGCAGCAGCAGGAACTTCACCGCGTCCCAGCCCGGCGCATAGCCAGAAATGGGCGACAGCATCAGCACGCGCGAGAACAGAAACTGGCCGACGATGATGTAGAACAGGCTGCTGATGGACAGCATCAGCACACAGGCCACCACGCCCCAGAAGTCGAGCCTGGAATTGCGAAACATCACCAGCAGCAGCGCAAACGCGGTGCTCGCCAGCACCTGCAAGATGAACAGCGGCAGCGCCATCTGCAGGCTCACCCCCATGCGGCTGGCCACCTCGTGCCCGATGTCGCCGGCGCTTTCGCTGTCGGCACGGCCGAATTCCAGCGCAAAGAGTGACACCGAACGGTCCCAGAAGATGGTGTCGGTGACTTGTTCAACACCTTGGCGCTGCGGGTTCACGAACAGCGGCTTGTCGTAGCCGCGCTCGGCTTTCCATTTGTCGATGGCCACCTGCGTCACGCGTTTGCCGCCCAGGTTCAGCCGCGCCATGTCGTCGGGTGTGTTGATGCTGAAAAACAGCACGAAGGTGAGCAGATTCACCCCGAGCAGGATCAACACGCCATAGCCGAGGCGGCGCAGGATGAAATTGAACATGCGCCGCTGCCGCTAGACCAGCACTTCGCCGCGTGCGTTGGTGCGTGCGCGGCGCTTGAGATGCCGCCGCGCCACCCACACCAGAGCCGCTGCTGCGGCCAGCAGCAACCCCATCGGCCACCAGACGGGTTGGTTCCAGCGCGCCAATTCGGCCACCCGCTTGTTCACGTCCAGCCGCAAGTAGCGGCCTTGGTCGCGCACCAGGATGGCCGGCTTGTTGTTGTGCACCCAGCCCTGCACAGCAGCCGACGCATAGGGGAAAAAGCCCATCGTCCACGGCGCGTCCTCGCGCGCCACGCGGACCATGTCGTCGATGAGTTGCTGCTTTTCCGCGCCATCGGGCAAAGACTTCATGCGCTCGAAACTGCGGTCGTAGGCCGGGTTGTCGTAGTTGGACGTGTTCTCGCCGTCGTACTTGGTTTTGCCGGCCTTGCTGTACAGCAAGAACAAGAAGTTCTCGGCATCGGGGTAGTCGGCATTCCAGCCCAACCAAAACACCTGGTACTTGCCTTTGCGCACCTTGTCCTGGAACTGGTTGTTGTCGGTGGCGCGCACTTCCAGCTGGATGTCGAGCTTGGCAAACTGCCGCACCACCCAGTCCATCTCGGGCTTGCGTTCTGGCGTGGCCGGAAAGTAGACGTCGTAGTTCAGCACCAGCGGCTTGCCGGTCTTGGCGTCGCGGCCACCGGGGTAGCCAGCTTCCACCATCAGCTGTTTGGCTTTTTCGATCGGGTGGCGCACGGCTTTGCCGTCTTTCCAGGCGTGGGTCAGCGGGTTCACACCTTCGGGCGTGCCTTCGCGCGAGCCAAAGATGCCGGGCGGCAGCGGGCTCTGCGCCGTTTCGCCGCCCTTCTTGGGGAAGATCTTCGAATACTCTTCCCAGTCGATGGCGATGCTGAGCGCCTGGCGCAGCTTGCGGTTGCGCGCTTTGTGTTCGGGGGTGTCGCCGTCACCGATCACTGGGTCCAGCATGTTGAAAGCAATGAAATAACTGCCTACGTCAGAGCCACGGTTCAAGCGAAAACCTTTGTCCAGGTACTCGGCGTGCACCTCTTCGCTGTCCTGCATGGCCACCACGTAGTCCATGCCGGTGTCGGTGCGTTCAAAAACCTCGATGTCGTAGAAGCCCTGGCGAAACTTGCCCTTTTGCGGCACCGCTTCGCGTTCGATGCTCGACACCAGCGTGTCGATGAAAGGCATGGTCTTGCCGCAGTCGTCCAGCAGCCCGGCTTCCTTGTCGCCGGGCGCACCTTCACAGGGGTAGGGCTCGCCGCGGTAGTTCGGGTTGCGCTTCATCACGTGGCGGCGGTCCTTGACAAACTCCACCATCATGTAGGGGCCCGTGCCCACCGGCCACACATCCAGGGTCAACGCGCGTTCGGCCATGCCGGGCTGGGCGTAAAAAGCATCGGCCTCCCAGGGCACAGGCGCCAGGAAGGTCATCTGCATCCAGTAGCTCCACTGCGGGTACTTGCCCTTGATGCGGATGCGCAGCAGATGCTTTTCAGGTGCTGAAGCACCGGCCAGCGGCCACTGCCTGAAGTCCAGCATGGGCTTGTCCAGGCTGGACTTGTCCAGGCCCTTGAGCAGCAGCGCGTCTTGTTGCTTGACCAGTTCGCCGTACTCTTTGAGGCCCACCACAAATTCTGCAAAGGTGCTGAAGATGGGCGCGGTGATGCGTGTCGTGGCATGGCGCTTCAGTGCGTACACAAAGTCCTCGGCCACCAGTTCACGTGTGCCCTGGTGTTCAAAGTCCAGTGGCGTGCGCCGCTCACCCAGGTCGCCGGCTTTCATCGTGTGGTAGCGGTGTTTGCCCTGTTCGTCCACGGCAAAGGCCGGGTGCGGCTGGTAGCGGATTCCAGGCTTGATGGGCACGTCGTACACGCTCTGGTCCACCTGGTCGGCCGGTGCATCGTCGCTCAGGCGCTGGCCCGCCTTGTCCAGGTAGTAGGGCTTGGCCACCACGGCCGCGGTTTTGGGCACCAGTTGGAAAGGCCGCTTCAGGTAGTGGTAGCCGTACAGCGGTTCGTAGATCTGGTAGGTGTAAGGTGTGTCGTTGGACCAGTAAGAAGCAGTGGGGTCCAGGTGGCGCGGCGAGTTTTCAATCACCGCGCTGAACAGCGTGTTGGTGGCCGCTGCTTGATCGGGCCAGGGGTTGTTGTTGCAGCCCGTGATCGCCAGTACAGACACCAGCGCAGACAGCAGCGCAAACACCCGCACAGGCGCCAGCAGCAAGCTCAGCCGCAAGACCATGGCACGCATGTGCTGCTGCCCTGCCCTACCAGCCGATGAGCGCGTCGCGCCCCTGCACCAGCAGCTGCACCCGTCGGCCCACGGGCAGCGACACCTTTGGCTGCACGTGGCCAAAAGGCAGACCCGTCAGCACCGGCACTTTCAGCAGGCTTCGCAGGTGCGCCACCACCGTTTTCATGGTGTAACCACGGTCGTTGGGCGCCGCTTTCCAAGCGCTGAAAGCCCCCAACACCACGGCCTTTTGCTGTGCCAGCACACCCGCTTGGTGCAGGTGCAGCAGGTTGCGTTCCACGCGGTAGGGGTGTTCGCCCACCTCTTCCAGAAACAACACACCACCCTTGATGGCCGGCCAGTGCGACGTGCCCAACAATGCACACACCATGGTGAGATTGCCGCCCCACAGCAGGCCGCGCGCGGCCAGGCCGTCGAAGCCGGCTTCGGTGCGAAAGCCCACCGCTTCCAGCTCACCCGCCATGGCTTCGACAAAACAGTCGCGGGTAACTTCGTCCACACCGCCTGCATCGTCTGCGCGGCTGAAATCGTCCAGGGCCATGGGAGCGGCCCAGCTGCCGGCGCCGGTGTGTTTCAGCAGACCCAGTTGCAACATCGTCAAGTCACTGTAGCCCACCCATCGGGTGCCGCGCTCCACGCTTTTGGCCAGCAGCTTCCAGTTGATGCCGGCCATCAAGCGCGACAGACCATACCCCCCCCGGGTGGCCATGGCGATGGACGGCGCAGCCTGCGCCACGCGGTGCAGCGCTTGCAGCCGCGTGCTGTCGTCGCCGGCAAAGCGCTGGGCACGCGCCAACGCGCTGTTGTCCAGCTGGGCCTCAAAGCCCAGTGCTTGCAGGCGCTTGAGGGCCAGTCGCAAAGCTGCCGCTTGGGGCACCGCACCGGCGGGCGAAAACAGGGTTAACTGGGTCATGCTCAGCTTCAATCAGGCGCGTTGGGGCGGGCCAGTGGGGCCGCCGCAACATCACCGTGCAGTTCTCGCGTTTCGCCTACCGGGATGCTGTCCATTGTGGCTCCAAGGTCGTGCAGCGGTTGCTGCTGAAGCTGCCGGTGTTGTTGCCGGTGTTGTTGCCGATGATGCTGCCGGCGCTCAGCAAAAAATTCGCGCAGCAGCGCGCTGCAAGCATCGGCCATCACACCACCTGTCAGTTGGGTGTGGTGGTTCAGCTGCGGTTCATCAAACAGGTTCAGCACCGAACCGGCGGCGCCGGTTTTGGGGTCAGCGGCGCCAAACACCACACGCGCCAGGCGCGCATGCATCAGCGCCATGGCGCACATCGCGCAAGGTTCCAGCGTCACATACAGCTCGCAGCCCGGCAGCCGGTAGTTGCCCAGCAGCGTGGCCGCGTGCCGCAGGGCGACGATTTCGGCGTGCGCGGTAGGGTCGTGGGTGGTGATGGGGCGGTTGTAGCCGGTGGCGATGAGTTTGCCTTCGCGCAAGATCACCGCGCCCACTGGCACTTCGCCCACCAGCAGAGCGTTGTGCGCCTGGTCCAGCGCCAGTCGCATGCCCCAGTCCTGGGTTTCTGACGGGTTCATGGCCGCGTGCCTGAATGCTGGGTGCAAACGCCCCGCGGGTGCTGGTTGTGCAGGTGTAACCGCTTCATGCAACGCATTGTGACTGCGCCCCACGTCACGGCAGCGGGGCACGCAGCGCAGCCGATGGTGCGGCAGCGAACTGACGGTGTCTTGATGCCGGGCTACCGTT
>JANNMQ010001102.1:0-3011 GCA_031398045.1 Rubrivivax sp. | reverse complement strand
GCAGGGTGACGAGCAAAGTTGCGCCTGCGACGGCAATCAACACCCCCGGCAGACGCGGATGGCGCCTGAGCAGAAGCATCGTCAGCAGCGTGCCGGCGCCGATGGCCAGCGCCGGCAGATTCGTGTTGCCGGCCAGCACGGCCGACACGAACAGGCGCGACTCGTCCAGCAGTCCATGGGCATCGACACTGAAGCCGAACAGCGCCGGCAACTGGCTGGCGATCACCGTCAGCGCAATGCCGTTCATGTAGCCGTAGCGGATGGGCTTGGACAGCAACTCGGTGACGAAGCCCATCCGCGCAACACCCGCCGCGACGCACAGCGCACCCGACACCAGCGCCATCATGCCGGCCAGCGCGATGGCACGTTGCGGGTCGCCGGCCGCCAGCGGCAGCACAACGGCCAGGATGAGTGCGGCCAGTGAAGAGTCGGGCCCCAGCACCAGGATCCGGCTGGGGCCGAACAACGCGTAGGCCAGCAGTCCGGCCATGCTGGCGTACAGGCCGCAAATGCCGGGCACGCCAGAGGCTACGGCGTAGGCGATGCCCACCGGCACCAGGACCGCCGTCAACGCCAGGCCGGCCATCACGTCGTGCGGCAGCCACGCGCGCTGGTAATTGCGCAGGACGTGCAGGCCCGGTAGCCAGTGCTGCCAGCGCAGCCACCCCGTCTGGTTATTTGCAGTGGATCTTTGCACCGGGCGTGCAACGCGGCCGGTCTCGGGCGCGGCGGGGTTCGGTGTGGAATCGTTCATCGTCGAGGGAATCGCACGGGCGGGCGCTCAATTTTTCTCTTGCTGGCCCTTGCCGCGTTCGCCGTTCCAATTGCCTTCGGGCTAGCCGCTGGCACTGCGGTGACAACGCACGCAGTTCTGCAGGTCTTCGGTGATGCCTTCTTCGCGGTGCTTGGCCTGCATGTTGGCGGGGGTGTGCTCGTGGCAGCCGTAGCAGTTGTAATTTTGGTAGACGTTGCCGGCATGGCAGGTCAAGCAGGTCGCGTTGTGGTCCTTGTCGAGCGGAAAGAACTTGGCGTGGTCAAAGGTGGCCGGCTTCCAGGTATCGAGCTTGTGGCACTGCGCGCAATTGCCCGTCAGTTGCTTGTGCAGGGTATCGACGGGCGCCTGGTGGCAGCTTTCGCAGCGGTCGCGCGTTTGCGGCCGCAGCAAGGCATGCGAGAACGCTTTGCGGCTGTGCTGCGTCAACTTCGGGCCGGCGTGGTCGCTGTGGCATTCTATGCAGTTCTGCTCGGTCAATTCCTGGTGGAACTTGCGGGTATGGGACGATGCCGGGACCTACCGCGTGATTTACCTGGCTCGGTTGAAGGAGGCGGTCTACGTGTTGCACGCTTCCAGAAGAAAACCCGGGCCACCAGCAAGCAGGACATCGAAATTGCGAAGACTCGATTCACGGAACTGATCAGAGGACGCAGATGAAAAAGCGCGACAGCACCTATGCAAGCGTTTGGGACGCTCTGGCAGACACGCCCGAGCAGGCGGCGAACCTGCAGGCGAGGGCGGATCTGATGCGCCAGATTGCCGAGTTGATCGAGGCCGAAGGTTGGAAGCAGGTCGAGGCGGCCGAGCGTTGCGGTGTCACGCAGCCGCGCATCAATGATTTGCTGCGAGGGCGGGTATCGCGGTTTTCGCTCGATGCGCTCGTGAACATCGCGACGGCATTGGGCCGGCGCGTGAGCTTGAAGCTCGAAGTGGCCTGAACGCGGAGGCGGGATCGAGCATTCACTCGCGAGATTTTGATACGCGCCACGTGTCGCCGAGAAATCGGCGAAAGCACTGCAAACGGTACCGTCTAAGTTGTCTCAGTGCGCTTTCGGCCTGAGGACAAAACGCTGGCGCGGTAGGCGCTTCGGAGGCGTCGAGGTATTTCGTTTCGGCTCTGGTTCTGCGAAGTTGACGGGAGAGGCAATCCGCCTCGTTCATCGACAGGAGCACGACATGTAACCTCGGCTGTTCGCGCCGGGCAGATGTCCCACAACCCTAAACAGGAAGGAACACTCGAACAGCTCTGGGTGACGGTCGGCAATCTGGCGGAGACCAGTCGCTCGCCGTGCTGAGTCGGTCGGCAGGATACGACCCACAGCAGCCGGTGGTCCACTGAAGGACCGGTCATTCCGGAGCCGAGCCACGGCCACGACGGCCGCGGTTGCCATGAGCCCCAGACACATGAGCGCTTGCCGACCTGGCCCCCGTCGGTGACGAAGCCTGCATCATTTCGTTCAGGATGCCGCATTGCCGTGCGTCGCGTACGCCGACGCACTGTTCGCGCAGCGCCTTGAGCTGTTTCTCCAGTTGGCGCAGCTCACGGATACGGGTGGCGACATGGCCGATGTGCTCGTCGAGCAGCGCATTGACCTCGCCGCACTCCGCCTGCGGCTCGTCCTTGAAGCGCAGCAGCACACGGATCTCGTCCAGCGTCATGTCCAGCGAGCGGCAGTGGCGCACGAAGGCAAGCCGCTCGACGTGCTCGGGCCCGTAGATGCGGTAGTTGCCTTCGCTGCGCGGTGCCTGCGGGAGCAGGCCCTCGCGTTCGTAGTAGCGGATGGTCTCGACCTGGGTCTGCGCCGCCAGCGCCAGTTCGCCGATCTTCATGGCCGTGTCCCTCTTCAGCTTGCCGCCCTGGGCTGCAGGGCGATGACCGCCATGCCGAACAGGCAGATGGCGCCACCCACGAGGTCCCATCGCGTCGGCACGACGCCATCGACGCGCCACAACCAGAGCAGCGCAACCACGACATAGACGCCGCCATACGCCGCATAAGTGCGGCCCGCGGCGCTGGGATGCAAGGTCAACAGCCACGCGAACGCCGCCAGCGACGCTGCCGCCGGCAGCAGCCACCAGACCGGGCGGCCCTGCGTCAGCACCAGCCAGGGCAGGTAGCAGCCGACGATCTCGGCGACCGCCGTGATGAAGAACAGTCCTGTGACACGGAGGAAGTCGAACATGGGTCGGGGCTCTCGACGTGCGGGAAATGACGGGCAAGGATTTGCAGCATAGC
>JANNMQ010001057.1:0-1656 GCA_031398045.1 Rubrivivax sp. | reverse complement strand
TGCCCGACCAACAGTTTGCCAACCTGTACTGGTTTCGCGCCGACCTGTTTGCGCGCCAGGACTTGAAAGACAAGTTCAAGGCCAAATTCGGTTATGACCTGGGTGTGCCGCTGAACTGGAGCGCCTATGAAGACATCGCCGAGTTCTTCACCAATGACGTGAAAACCATCGACGGCAAGCCCATTTACGGCCACATGGACTACGGCAAAAAAGACCCGTCGCTGGGCTGGCGCTTCACAGACGCCTGGTTGTCGATGGCCGGCACCGCCGACGTCGGTATCCCGAACGGCAAGCCGATTGATGAGTGGGGCATTCGCGCCAGCGCCGACGGCTGCACACCGCAGGGTGCCAGCGTGTCGCGGGGTGGCGCCACCAACTCACCGGCCGCCGTCTACGCACTGACCAAGTACGTCGATTGGATGAAGAAGTACTCACCCAAAGAAGCCATCGGCATGACCTTCGGTGAAGCCGGCCCGGTGCCTGCACAAGGCCAGATTGCGCAGCAGATTTTCTGGTACACCGCCTTCACCGCAGACATGACCAAACCTGGCTTGCCGGTGGTGAATGCAGACGGCACCCCGAAGTGGCGCATGGCGCCGGGACCCAACGGCCCGTATTGGAAACAGGGCATGCAAAACGGCTACCAAGACGTAGGCAGCTGGACGTTTTTTGAAGCGCATGACGCCAACAAAACAGCCGCTGCTTGGCTGTATGCGCAGTTTGTCACCGCCAAGACGACGAGCCTGAAAAAGACCATCGTCGGTCTGACGCCGATCCGCGAAAGCGATATCCAGAGCAAGGCGATGACCGACCTGGCGCCCAAACTGGGTGGCCTGGTGGAGTTCTACCGCAGCCCCGCCCGTGTGGCCTGGACACCCACCGGCACCAACGTGCCCGACTACCCCAAGTTGGCCCAGCTGTGGTGGAAAAACGTGGCCGTGGCAGTGACCGGCGAAAAAACGCCGCAGGCCGCAATGGACAACCTGGCCGAAGAAATGGACCAGGTGATGGGCCGCCTGGAACGTGCCGGCATGGCCAAGTGCGCGCCCAAGCTGAACAAAAAAGAAGACCCGAAAAAGTGGCTCAGCGACAAGGGTGCACCGTGGGCCAAACTGGCCAACGAAAAACCCAAGGGTGAAACCATCGCCTATGACACACTGCTCAACGCATGGAAGGCAGGCAAGGTGCGCTAACTGTAAAATTCAGCGTCCTCAGGGCCTGAACGCTGGTTCGAGCCCTCGCCAGCATCAGCGCAACCGCGCATCGGCGGCCCAGGGGGTCAAAGCGGCACGGCCCGGTCCCCCGTGGCCGCGCCGTTTTGTTTGTAGTATGTCATTGTTTGGCCGCGCAGCCGCTCAGCCGCGCAGGCAGCGCGCCCACTGGCTGAACAGCCGCTGCCAATGCCGTTCCGCAGCTGCTTGGTTGTAGATGGCGCGGTTGGGAAACACGAACCCATGTTCAGTGCCGGGGTACCACTCCAGCCGCCATGGGCCGGGTGCTGACTGCAGGCCGGCCTCGACTTGTGCCATGTCGGCCTTGCTCGCCCAAACGTCGTTTTCGGCGCAGCCGAAGTAGCTGTCGCACTGCAGTTGCTGCACCATGACGTGCGGTGAATCGGCGTCGGCCGTGACCATGCGGGCGCCGTGGATGGACGCG
>JANNMQ010001045.1:0-1638 GCA_031398045.1 Rubrivivax sp. | reverse complement strand
GCCAAGCCCGTGGGCAAGGCGCCCGCCAAGGTGGCGGCCAAAAAGGCGCCGGCTCGCAAGAAGGCATCGGCCTGACGGGCACTGTCTGTCGCAAGCCGGGTGAGGAAACGGCATGACGCTGCTGGTGCTGTACAAGCTGCTGGCCATCGTGGCCACCATCGGCTTGGGCTGGCTGGCGCTGCGGCGTGGTTGGCTGACGCCCAGCAATGGCAGCGACGAAGACGCGGTGCAGGTGCTGGGCAATGCGACGATGGTCTTGTTTGTACCGGCGCTGCTGATCCGCACCATCGTCAGGCAAGACCTGGCGGCCTTGCCCTGGCGCATCCTGGCGGCTTACTTCGTGCCGGCGCTGCTGTACATGCTGCTCATTTATGCCTGGCACCGCATCTACCGGCGCCTGCCCGGTGCCGAGCCCGCCACGCGGGCCATCGCCGTCACCTACGGCAATGCGGTGCAGCTGGGCATACCGATGGCGGCGGCGCTGTTTGGTGAAACGGGGCTGGCGCTGCACATTGCGCTGGTCAGCCTGCACGGCCTGGTGTTGCTGACGGTGCTGACGGTGCTGGTGGAAGCCGACCTGGCACGCGGCCATGCAGCCGCCAACCGTTGGGCCACGCTGCGCGTGACGGCGCGCAACACCCTGTTCCATCCCGTGGTGTTGCCGGTGCTGGCCGGCCTGCTGTGGAATCTCACCGGTCTGGGCCTACACCCGGTGGTGGACCAGGCGCTGCAGACCCTGGGACAGGCTGCGGTGCCGATGGCGCTGGCGTTGATTGGCGCATCGCTGGCCACCCACGGCGTGCAGGGCCACCTGCAAAATGCCTGGGGCATGGTGCTGCTGAAACTGATGCTGATGCCGGCCGTGGTGTTGCTGGTGGCGCACCAGGTCTTTGGCTTGCGCGGCCTGCCACTGTCGGTGCTGGTGATGATGGCCGCACTGCCCGCGGGCACCAACGCGGTGATCTTTGCGCAGCGCTACCACATGCTGCTGGCCCCGGTCAGTGTGGCCGTGGTGGTGGCCACTTTTGCCTTCGTGGCGACAGCGGGCTGGTGGCTGGCGGTGCTGGGCTGGGTGGGGTGATGGCGGGGTGGTCCCAATTTGGGACAATCGGTCGAGCATGAAATCCAACTTATGACCCACAGCGACATTCCAGCCTACATGGCCCATGTGGGCGCCGCGGCGCGCGCAGCGTCGTCTGCGATGGCGGCTGCCCCCACAGCGGCCAAAGACCTCGCGCTGCGCGCGCTCGCGGCCCGGCTGCGCGCCGCCACAGCCGACTTGCAAACGGCCAACCACACCGACCTGGCTGCCGCGCGTGCCGCCGGCCTGGCCGAGCCCCTGGTGGACCGGCTGAAGCTGACGCCGGCCATCATCGATACGGTGGCTCAGGGCTGCGAGCAGATTGCCGCCATGCCCGACCCGGTGGGCGAAATCACCGGCGTGAAACGCCGCCCCAGTGGCATCAGCGTGGGCCAGATGCGGGTGCCGCTGGGTGTGTTTGGCATGATTTATGAAAGCCGGCCCAACGTCACCATCGAAGCGGCATCACTGGCCATCAAAAGCGGCAATGCCTGCATCCTGCGTGGTGGCAGCGAGGCGCTGCACAGCAACCTGGCTTTGTGGCGCGTGGTGCAAGC
>JANNMQ010001043.1:0-3981 GCA_031398045.1 Rubrivivax sp. | reverse complement strand
TGAGCCTGCCCCCCAGGAACTGCCGCATCGCTGCTATCACCAGCGCAGGGTGACTCATGTGACAGCAATGACCGTCCACATCCAGCACCTGCAGCGTGCTGCCCTGCAGGTGCCGGTGCAGGTACTCCCCCACCCCCAGCGGGGCCAGGGCGTCTTTGCGGTGCTGCAGGATCAGACTGGGCACCGTCACCCGCGCCAGATCAGCCCTGTTGTCGGCAAAAAAAGTGGCGCGTGCAAAAACGCGTGCGACGGCAGGGTCGGTGGAACAAAAGCTGGTTGACAGCTCGGTGGTGACCGCCCCCTCGCCAGCCGCACCGGCCACCACGGGCGCCAGGTACTGGGCCCAGCCCATGTAGTTCTGGTCCATCAATTCCAGCAGGCCTTCAAGGTCAGCGCGCTCGAATCCCCCGTGGTAGTCAGGGGGCTCGTTGAGGAAACACGGCGACGGACCGACCATGACCATGCGCTCGAACTGCCGCGGCCGGGCAATCGATGCCAGCATGCCGATGCTGCAGCTGACCGAATGTCCGACAAACGTGACCCCGTCGTGCAGCCCCAGTGCATCGCAAACGTCGATCACGTCTTGGGCATATCCCTGCAGCCGCCCATACCGCGCTTCGGTAAAGGCACTGCGGTCTGATGCGCCGCTGCCCACATAGTCGAACTGCACCTGGCGGTGGCTGTCCTGGAAGGCCGGCGTGATGCGCGACCACATCTGCTGGTTGCAGCCAAAACCATGCGCGTACAGCAGCACCGGCCCGGCCGGCCCCGAGACGTTTACGTTGTTTCGCTTGAGGATGTCCATACAGGATGCAGGTGATGACGCAATGATCAAAGGCCGCTGAGCGGCACAGCATAGGTGCTGGCTGCGCCAGCAAGCCCTCGATCAGACGGCAAAAGCGGCCTTTGTCCCGCACTTCGACGCGTTGCGCCCGGGCCCAGCGCATCAGCTGTTGCAGGGCGCGGCGTGCGGGCAGCCGCCCTCAGAGCTTGAGCGCGTAGTCGATGATCAGCGGCGCGTGGTCGCTGAAGCGCTGGTCCAGGTAGATCGACTCCCGCCGGGCCGTGGCGGCCAGCGCGGGCGTGGCCAGGTGGTAGTCAATGCGCCAACCCACGTTGTTGGCCCAGGCCTGGCCGCGGGCGCTCCACCAGGTGTATTGCTCGGGCTGGGTGTTGAGTGTGCGAAACACGTCCACCAGGCCACCGTCGTTCAGCAAGCGCGTCATCCAGTCGCGCTCTTCGGGCAGGAAGCCGCTGTTTTTCTGGTTGCTGCGCCAGTTTTTCAGGTCGATCGGGTGGTGTGCGATGTTGACGTCGCCCAGCAGAATGAATTCGCGCTCGGCCTTCAGTTGTTGCAGATGCGGATACATCTGCGCCAGAAATCGAAACTTGGCTTCTTGCCTTTCGGGCCCGCTGCTGCCGCTGGGGAAATAACAGCTGATGATGCTGAGCTTGCGCGCGGGGGTGTCAAAACGCAATTCAACCCAGCGGCCTTCTGCATCGAATTCTTCGCTGCCAAAACCGATGATGACGTCGCTGGGGGCTTTGCGGGTGTACAGACCCACCCCTGAATAGCCCTTTTTCTGCGCATAGTGAAAGTGGCCTTTGAGCTTGCCCACGGTATCCAGCCGGCCCGCCACGTCGCCGTGCTGGGCCTTGATTTCCTGCACCCCCATACAATCCGCGCCCGCAGCCTGGGCCCATTCCACAAAGCCCTTGTTTGCCGCCGAGCGGATGCCATTCAGGTTGAGGCTGATGAGTCTGAAGGCCAAAGGAACCCCTTGTGATGAAGCACGCCGAGCAAAGCACAACCCGCGGCGAAACCCGTTTCGAAACCAGCAGCGCGACCCCGGGCACCCCGACCAGCGCTGACCACAACGGCCACAGCCTGGCGCATGAGTTTGTTGAATTTGCGCTGAACAGCGGCGTTTTAAGCTTTGGCAGCTTCACCACCAAGGCGGGCCGGGTGTCGCCGTATTTTTTCAATGCCGGCCTGTTTTCTGACGGTGCCACGTTGGGCCGGGTAGCGGAATTCTATGCACGGCGCCTGCTGGCCAGCGGGCTTGTTTTTGACATGCTGTTCGGGCCGGCCTACAAGGGCATCACCTTGGCGTCGGCAGTGGCCGTTGAGCTGGCGCGCCGCGGCCGCAACGTGCCTTTTGCCTACAACCGCAAGGAAGCCAAAGACCATGGTGAAGGCGGTTTGCTGGTCGGCGCACCGGTGGCCGGGCGTGTGCTGATCATTGATGACGTCATCTCAGCGGGCACTTCGGTGCGCGAGTCCATCGCCATGATCACCGCTGCCGGCGCTACCCCTTGCGGCGTGGCCATTGCGCTGGACCGTCAGGAACGGGCCAGCCACAACGGCGTGGACAGCCCCTGCAGCGCGGTGCAGTACGTCACGCAGAATTTGAAACTGGATGTGGTGGCCATTGCCCAGCTGCAAGACCTGCTTCAGTATCTGTTGGTCAGCGTCGATACAGGCCTGAGTGTCCACGCAGCGCGTGTGCAGGCGTATCGCGACAGATATGGGGTTTGAATGCGATTGACGGGTGTAGGCCCCACCGGGTTGCTCGGTCGGGCTCAGAAAGAGCTGCAAAAGTCAGTGGCCGGGGCTTTGGCTTGCGGCTTCATGGCGCCCGCTGCGTGGGCAGGCATCTACACCTGCATCGACAGCAAAGGCCGGCGCCTGACCGCCGACCGGCCCATCCCCGAATGCACTGCCAAAGAGCAGCAGGTGCTGAACCAGGACGGTTCGGTGCGCACCGTCGTACCGCCCACGATGACGGCCGAAGAAAGGCTGGCCAAGGAAAACCGTGACCGTGCAGCCGCCGAGGCCCGCTTGGCGCAGGTGGATGCCATACGCCGAGACCGCAACCTGATGGCGCGTTATCCGAACGAAGCGGCGCACCAGCGTGCCCGCGAGTCGGCACTCGACACGGTGCGGCTGGCCATCAAAGCCACAGAGACTCGTCTGCGCGACTTGGCTCAGCAGCGCAAGCCCCTGAAAAACGAAGCCGAGTTCTACCAAGGCAAACCGCTGCCGCCCAAACTGAAAACCGCCATGGACGCCAACGACGCGGCGCTGGAAGCACAAAAAGCCTCAGCGGCCACCCAAGAGGCTGAGTTGGGCCGCATCAACCGCCTTTACGACACCGAGTTGGAACGTTTGCGCCGCCTGTGGGCCGGCGCCCCACCGGGCACGCTGGGTGCCTTCAACACCAGTGCAGGCGCTGCAGCAGCGGCGCCGTCTTCACCTGCACCCACCACGCTGCCAACTGCAGCGTCGCCGGCCGCCAAGAGCCGCTGACAGGCTTCGACAGGCTGAGCCCGAACGGAGAGTGGGGTGGCGCCAACCTGGGCACATCAGCCAGCATCACCCAGCGCCTGGCGCAGCAACTCACCGGCCTGCGCCGGGTTGGCCTTGCCCTTGCTGGCTTTCATCACCTGGCCCACCAGCGCGTTGAAAGCCTTGTCCTTGCCCGCTCGGTATTCCTCCACCGACTTGGCGTTGGCCTGCAGCACAGCTTGCACGATGGCTTGCAGCGCGCTGCTGTCGTTCATCTGGCGCAGGCCCTTGGCGTCGATCAGCGCGTCCACCTGTTGGCCTTCACCGGTCCACAGCGCGTCAAACACCTGGCGCGCACCGTTGTTGGAAATCGTGCCGTCCGCCACGCGCGTGATCAGTGCCGCCAGCGTGGCCGGCGGCACCGGTGAACGGTCTACCGCCAGCCCTTCGGCGTTCAGGCGTTTGGACACTTCACCCATCAGCCAGTTGGCCGCCAGCTTGGGTTGCTGGCAGGCGTCGCGCACCGCTTCATAGGTGCGTGCAAAAACCAGGCTCTGCGTCATCATCACGGCGTCTGCGGCGGGCAAACCGTCCTGTTGCTCAAAACGCCGCGCCATCGCTGACGGCAACTCGGGCATGGCGGCTTTCACACGGTCCACCCAGGCCGGCTCGATCACCAACGGTGGCAAGTC
>JANNMQ010001009.1:0-6281 GCA_031398045.1 Rubrivivax sp. | reverse complement strand
CCGACAAACGCGCCAAGCTGGCTGCTGGCGTGCTGGGGCTGGACATGTACAGCATGCGTGAACCGCTGGCCAAGGCGGGGTTGAAGTACATCGACTGACCACGCGGCATGCAATCCTTTCGCGCTATCCGACCACCAAGGGCAAACCCATGAGCTTTGAAAAAACCCCCGGCTGGCTGGACTGGACCAGCGGCCCCACCAAGCCCCGCTTTCAACTGCCGCCAGGCAGCGTAGACGCCCACTGTCACGTCTTTGGCCCTGGCAACACCTTCCCCTATGCACCCGAGCGCAAGTACACACCCTGCGACGCATCGGCTGCGCAACTGTTTGCGCTGCGCGATCACCTGGGTTTTGCGCGCAACGTCATCGTGCAGGCTACCTGCCATGGCGCTGATAACCGCGCGCTGGTGGATGCCTGTCAGCGCAGCGAAGGCAAGGCGCGCGGCGTGGCCACCGTCAAGCGCAGCGTTTCCGACGAAGAACTGCGCATGCTGCACACCGCCGGCGTGCGCGGCGTGCGTTTCAATTTCGTCAAGCGGTTGGTGGACTTCACTCCCAAGGACGAACTGCTGGAAATCGCTGCGCGTGTGAAGGCGCTGGGCTGGCACATCGTGATCTACTTTGAAGCCGTGGACCTGCCTGAGCTGTGGCACTTTTTCACTGCTGTGCATAACGACGTGGGCGCCACCATCGTGGTGGACCATATGGGCCGGCCCGATGTCAACCAGCCCGTCGATGGCCCCGAGTTCGGGCTGTTTGTGCGCTTCATGCACGACCACGCGCGGGTGTGGAGCAAGGTCAGCTGCCCCGAGCGGCTGTCGGTCACAGGCCCAAAAGCGATGCATGGTGAGCAGGCGGCTTACCGCGATGTGGTGCCGTTTGCACGCCGCATGGTTGAAACCTTTCCCGACCGCGTGCTGTGGGGCACCGACTGGCCGCACCCCAACTTGAAGGACCACATGCCCGATGATGGGTTGTTGGTCGATTTCATACCGCACATCGCGACCACGGCCGATCTGCAGCACAAACTGTTGGTGGCCAACCCGATGCGCTTGTACTGGCCTGAAGAAGTCTGAATGCAGCGCACATCACGGAGACGACGACCCATGACCCCTGCCTCCCAACGCCATGCGGCGTGGATGATGTTGCCAGTGGCGGCGCTGCTGGCCGCATGTGTCAGCGCGCCGCAGGACACCTCACCGCCACGTCTGTCTGCGGCGGTAGGCGCTGCACTGCGCAGCTGCGACGCGCTGCCGGCGCAGTTCCACTACACGCAGACGCAGTTGCAAAGTGCCACCCACGTGGCCGCCGGTCCTGTGGTGCCTAACGGGCATGCGGTGCCTGCGCACTGCAGGGTGTTGGGCCAGATGCAGCCGCGCAAAGGTGCGGACGGCCAGGACTACGCCATCGGCTTTGAGATGCGACTGCCGCAAGACTGGAACGGCCGCTACTACTACCAAGCCAATGGCGGCATCGACGGCGTGGTGCACCCCGCGCTGGGCGCATTGGGCGGCGGGCCCCTGACGGGTGCGCTGGCGCAGGGTTTTGCCGTCATCAGCTCTGATGCTGGCCACTCCGGGCGCCAGAACCCGCGTTTCGGTGCCGAGCCGCAAGCACGCGCCAACTATGGCTACCAGGCTGTGGGCACGTTGACACCGATGGCCAAGGCCTTGATCGCCGCAGCCTACGGCAAGGGCCCAGACCGCTCCTACATCGGCGGTTGCTCCAACTGCGGCCGGCACGCGCTGGTGGCTGCAGCGCGCCATGGCGACCAGTACGACGGTTACCTGGTGGGTGCACCCGGCTACCGGCTGCCCAACGCCGCTTTAGCGCAACTGTGGGCGGCGCCGCAGTGGCAGGCCCTGGCCACGCCGGGTGCCACCGCCGCGCACCCTTTCAACCCCACCGCCCGCATTGCTGACCTGGGAACGGCACTGACAGCGGCTGAACGCCAGACGGTTGCGCGCGGCATCATTGAGCGTTGTGACGCGCTGGATGGCGCCCGCGATGGCATCGTGGCGAACACCGCGGCCTGCCAGTCGGCATTCAACCTCGATCGCGATGTGCCGACCTGTGGTGCAGAACGAAACGGCCAATGTTTGAGTGCGGCCCAGAAGCGGCTGCTGGCCGCTGTGCATGCCGGTGGCCAAACCGCCAACGGCCAGGCCATCTACAGCCCCTTCCCGTGGGACACCGGCATTGCCGCTGCCAACTGGGCGCAGTGGAAGTTTGTCAACGCGCAGGTGCTGGACCCGGCGGCCGGGTATATCTTCATGACACCACCGCGCTCGCTCGACCCGTTCAAGGTCGACATCGAAGACGGCTACAAGGCCATCTTTGCCACCGATGCCACGTTTGCCGAATCAGCCGACAGCGTGGTGACACCTCCCGGCAAAAACAACCCAGCCAACCTGGCACCGCTGCGCGCACGCGGCGCCAAGATGCTGCTGTACCACGGCGTCAGCGACGCCATCTTTTCGGCTGACGACACTGTCGCCTATATGCAGCGCTTGCAAGGCACACAAGGTGGCCGTGCCGATGACTTTGCGCGCTATTTCCCGGTGCCGGCCATGGCGCACTGCAGCGGCGGGCCCGCCACCGACCAGTTTGACGCGCTGGCACCGCTGGTGCGCTGGGTGGAATATGGCGAGGCGCCGGCCACGCTGGCTGCACGTGCACGCGGCGCCAGCGCAGTGGGTGGTGCCAACACCGAGCTGCCGGCTGACTGGGCACCGGGTCGCAGCCGGGCGCTGTGCCCATGGCCCCTGGTGTCGCGCTACAACGGCAGCGGCGCGCTGGATGATGCTGCCAGCTTCAGTTGTTCCAAGCCCTGATCGACCAGTCTTCAACGCGTCTGCCAAAGTACCCTGGAGAAACATCCCGTGTCGCTCGAAAAGCCCTACAAAGACGTGCCCGGCACCACCATCTTCGACGCCGAAGAAAGCCGCAAGGGCTATCACCTGAACCAGTTCTGCATGAGCCTGATGAAGGCCGAGAACCGTGCCCGCTTCAAGGCCGGTGAACGGGTCTACCTCGACGAGTGGCCAATGACCGAAGAGCAAAAACAGGCCGTGCTGGCGCGCGATCTGAATCGATGCATTGCGGCCGGCGGCAACATCTACTTCCTGGCCAAGATAGGTGCCACCGACGGCAAGAGTTTTCAGCAGATGGCTGGCAGCATGACCGGCATGACCGAAGAGGAATACCGCGACATGATGATCAACGGCGGCCGCAGCGTCGAAGGCAACCGCTACCTGGGCGAAGACGGCAGTGCACAGCCGCACCGCCAGCCGCAGGGTTCGGCCTCGCGCCGGGGGGCTTGAGCCATGGCCTGCATCACCGCATCGGTCTACACCAGCCATGTGCCCGCCATTGGCGCCGCGCTCGACCTGGGCAAGAGCACGGAGCCTTATTGGCAAAAGGTGTTCAGTGGTTATGAATTCAGCAAACAGTGGATGAAGGACAACCGGCCCGATGTCATCGTGCAGGTCTACAACGACCACGCCAACGCCTTCAGCCTGGAGATGATTCCCACCTTCGCCATTGGCACAGCGGCCGACTACGCCATTGCCGACGAAGGCTGGGGCCCGCGCCCGGTACCCAAAGTGGTGGGCCACCCGGCCTTGGCCAGCCACATCGCACAGAGTGTGATCCAGGACGACTTTGACCTCACCATCGTCAACAAGATGGCGGTCGACCACGGCTTGACGGTGCCGCTGAGCCTGATGTGTGGCGTGCTCGACCCGGTGCTTGACGCCTGGCCCTGCCCGGTGATTCCGTTTGCCGTCAACGTGGTGCAGTACCCGGTGCCCAGCGGCCGGCGTTGTTACCACCTGGGCCGCGCCATCCGCAAGGCCGTGGAAAGCTACGACGACGATTTGAACGTGCACATCTGGGGCACCGGCGGCATGAGCCACCAGCTGCAAGGCCCACGCGCCGGCCTGATCAATGCCGAATGGGACAACCGCTTTCTGGACCAGCTGATTACCGACCCGGCTGGACTGGCGCAGATGCCACACATCGACTATGTGCGCGAAGCGGGCAGCGAAGGCATCGAGTTGGTGATGTGGTTGATTGCACGCGGCGCCATGAGTGACAACGCACCAACGGTGCTGCATCGTTTTTATCACGTGCCCGCATCCAACACCGCCGTGGGCCACTTGATCTTGGAGAACACATGAAAGACAAAACCATCAAAGTGGCATTGGCCGGTGCCGGCGCTTTTGGTACCAAACACCTGGACGCCATCAAACTCATTGATGGCGTGGAGTGCGTTTCCGTCATCAGCCGCGACCTGGAAAAAACCAGGGAAGTGGCCACCAAATACGGCATCGCCCATGTCACCACCGACCTGGCTGACAGCCTGGCGCTGAAGGAGGTGGACGCCGTCATCCTGTGCACACCCACGCAGATGCACGCTGCGCAGGCCGTGGCCTGCCTGAAGGCTGGGAAACACGTGCAGGTGGAAATACCGCTGGCTGACAGCCTGCGCGACGCCTACCGCGTGCTGCAGATGCAGGAAAACACAGGGCTTGTTGCCATGTGCGGCCATACGCGCCGCTTTAACCCCAGCCACCAGTGGGTGCGCCAGCGCATCACTGCGGGCCAGTTCAACGTCCAGCAGATGGATGTGCAAACCTACTTTTTCCGCCGCAGCAACATGAACGCACTGGGCCAGGCGCGCAGCTGGACCGACCATTTGCTGTGGCACCACGCCGCACACACGGTCGACCTGTTTGCCTACCAAGCACGCAGCGCCGTGGTGAAGGCCCATGCGGTGCAAGGCCCCATTCACCCCACGCTGGGCATAGCCATGGACATGAGCATCCAGTTGAAGGCTGCCAACGGCGCCATCTGCACGCTGAGCTTGAGTTTCAACAACGATGGGCCCCTGGGCACCACCTTCCGCTACATCGGCGACACGGGCACCTACATTGCGCGTTATGACGATCTGGTCAACGGCAAGGAAGAGAAGATCGATGTCAGCCAAATCGACGTGTCCATGAACGGCATCGAGCTGCAAGACCGCGAGTTCTTCGCCGCCATTCGCGAAGGTCGTGAGCCCAACGCCAGCGTGCAGCAGGTGTTGCCTTGTTATGAAGTTCTGCACGACCTGAGCCGCCAGCTGGCGCAGTAAATCTGGCTGCTACACCCTTCGCGACCCGACGCCCACAACCCACAACAAGGAAGTCCGCCCCATGAACACCTCACCCCATCCCGTCCGGGTGGCCCTGGTTACCGGTGGTGCTCGCGGCATCGGCCTGGCCATTGGCCAATGGTTCTTGAACGACGGCTGGAACGTGGCGCTGCTGGACAACAACGCTGACACGCTGTTTCCCGCTGTGCAGGCGCTGCAACAGCCGCATCGTGTGATGGCCGTGCATGCTGATGTGTCATTTCCGGACCAGGTGGCGAATGCGGTGGCTGACATTGATGCACGCTTTGGCCGCATTGATGCGCTGGTTAACAACGCGGGTGTGGCGGTGTTCAAACGCATCGGCCTGACCACGTTTGAAGAGTGGCGCTACGTGATGGCCACCAACCTTGACGGCGCTTTCCTGTGCACGCAGGCGGTAGCGCCCGTGATGCTTCGCGGCGCGGATGGCCACAAGGGCGGCGCTGTGGTCAACATTGCCAGCATCTCGGGTCTGCGCGCCAGCACCATGCGCGTGGCCTACGGCACCAGCAAGGCTGCGATCATCCATCTGACCAAGCAGCAGGCCATTGAATACGGTGATGCCGGCATCCGCGTCAACGCCGTGGCACCCGGCCCGGTAGAAACCGAAATGGCCAAGCAGGTTCACGACGAAACCATACGGCGTGACTACTTCGATGCCATTCCCTTGAAACGGTACGGTACGGTGGATGAGATTGCTGGCGCGGTGGGCTACCTGTGCAGCCCAGCCGCGGCCTACGTCAACGGCCAGACGCTGGCGGTGGACGGTGGTTTTGACGCCAGCGGCGTGGGCCTGCCCACGCTGCGCAAAATGGTGGGCTGAAACGGGCTAGCCGGCGCAGTGCCGGCCAGCCTTGCATCTACATGGTGTCTACAGCGCCACTGTCGAAATCCAGGGCACCGCGGCTATCACTACCAACCCTGCCGTCAAGGCCAGCAGGTAGGGCCAGATGGCGCCCATCACGTCGTCGGGCGACGCATCACCGATGCGGCAGGCCACGTAAAAACCCACCCCGATGGGCGGCATCATGAGGCCGATGTTCATGGCCACCACCACCACCATTGAGTAGTGGATGTCGTGGATGCCCAGCTTCTTGGCAATCGGG
>JANNMQ010000955.1:0-5595 GCA_031398045.1 Rubrivivax sp. | reverse complement strand
CAGCATCAGCTTGCACAGCACGACGGGCACGCTCACACTGGGCAACGCTGCCCGCCTGGCCGGCAGCGGCGGAGATGCGGCGCGCCAGGGCCGCTTCAGTGCCGACGCGGCCACATTGGCGGCCGCTGCCGAAGGCGCAACACCCCTGGACACCTGGGCACAAACACTGAACAGCGGTGCCTTCCACGACACGGTAGCCGTGCGCCAGCGCAGCGGCGGCCTCGAATTGCAGCAAGCCACGCTGCGTGCACAGCAGGTGCATCTGGCGGCCGATCAAGGCTCGTTGAACATCCACGGCACCATCGACGCCAGCGCCGCGGCCGGCGGCAGCGTGCGCCTGTTTGCGGGCGGCGATGTGGCGCTGAACGGCCGCGTCGACGCCCGCTCCAGCCGCGCTGGCGCCAACGGCGGCGATGTGCAGGCCGGCAGCAGGGCCGGCGGCGTGGTGCTGGGTGCTGCGCTGCGTATTGACACGTCAGGCGACGACAGCGCTGACGGCCGCGTGCTGCTGCGTGCGGCGCGTGACGACAGCACCGGCACCGTGGCGCTGCAAACAGCGCCGGGCTTCAACAGCGCCGCCCAGCTGCTGGCGGGCGAGGTGGTGGTGGAAGCCGTGCGCAACTACACCGGCTACAACCAGTTGGTAGCCGGTGTCGGCGGTGGTGCTGCCCTGGGCCAAGTCACGATCGCGGCTGACCAGGCCCAGTTTGCCGACAACGCAACACAGCCCTGGAGCCAGACTGCGCTGGGGCAAGACCTGCGCGCCACGCTAAGGCCCAGCGTGCAGGTGCTGGCCGACGGCAACTTCACCCTGGTGGACACCTGGAACCTGGCCGACTTGTTCAGGCCCGGTGTGCTGACGCTGCGCGCTGCGGGTGCACTGCGCATGGCGGGCTCGCTGAGCGACGGGTTTGCTGCCGCCACACGACCCCGGGCCGAAACCCTGTTCGAACCCACGGCCATGCTGGACGGCCCAGCCTGGTCGATGCGCCTGGTGGCCGGCGCTGACGCCGCCGCTGCCGACCCCTTGGCCGTGCGCAACGGCGTTCAGGCCGATCTCACAGTGGACAACGAACACTGGGTGCGCACCACAAGCGGCTCCATCGATATGGCCGCCGCACGCGACATACGCCTGGGCACGGGCGGCACCAACAGTCAACAAGGTGTGGTGATGGTGACGGGGCGCCCTGCTTTCACGATGCCCCAACTGGTGCTGGCAGGGTCGTCCTGGGTGCCGCAGTTCACTTCTCATGGCGGCGCTTTGAGCCTGACTGCCGGGCGCGACATCGTGGGTGCACCTGCCGGCCAGCTCAGCACCGCTTGGTTCTACCACTCCGGTGTGCTGGACCAAACCGCGGTGGCCTGGTGGTCGGGCTTTGATGCCTTCCGGATGGGACTGGGCTCTTTTGGTGGTGGCCCCGTGCGGGTACAGGCGGGCCGTGACGTGCTGAACGTGGCGGTGGTGGCACCCACCTCGGCCCAAGCTGCCGAGCCTGTCTACACGGGCGGCGCCGACCCAGGTGCCGCCATCGTGCCCCGCATCGAAAACGGCGGCGACATCCTGGTGGACGCCGGCCGCAACATCAGCGGCGGCACGTACTTCCTGGGTCGCGGGGAAGGCCGGCTGACGGCCGGTGGAGCCATCACCGCGTCAGCGCCGCTGCAGCGCTCGCTGCCTGACAGCGGCCCGTTGTTGGCGCTGATGGATGGTGCGTGGCATCTGTCAGCACGCGGCAGCGCGGAGGTGGCCGGTGTCTACAACCCCACGCTGTTGCCCTCGGCCAACCGCGACGTCTTTGGGACCCAACGCATTTCCGACCTGGACGCCGGGGCCTACTTCACCTATGGCGACAGCAGCGCTGTCAACGTGTCTGGCCACAGCGGCGTGGCATGGTTGCCCGACCGTCTACCCGTTGTGTTGAACGGCACAGGCACGGGCAACGGCCCAACAGCCCCGGGGATGAGCGCCTTCTGGGACACCCTGGCCACGGGTGGGCCGGCCACCGAACAAGCGGTGTGGAGCGCCAAGTTCCTGGCCGCCGTTTCCTACCTGCCGCCGCAGTTGCGCTTGCAGGCGTTGGGTGGCAGCCTCACGCTGGCGCTGCCTGGATTTTCCAGCGGGTTGACGCTGTTCCCTTCCAGCGCGGGCGAGCTGTCGCTGTTTGCCCAAGACCAACTAAGCGTGGTGTCCACCGCCAACCGCGCAGGGTTGGTGATGTCGGACCGAACACCGGCCAGCCTGCCCTCCACCGCCCGGCCGGCTGCGGGTGGTTCCACCGAAACCGACGACTACAACACCCGCACCCTGACCACGGTGGCCGAAGCCGCTGCCCTGCGCTTCGACGGTTTGCATGCCGGCGCTGGCCGCACTGCTGTGCAACTGCACGCGGGTGGCAACATCGATTTCAGACAAGGCAATCGCACGGCCAGCGCCGTGTTGGTGGCACCGTCGCAGGCCACGCTGCAGGCCGGTGGCGACATCCTGGGCCTGAGTCTGGTCGGCCAGCACCACAGCGTCGACGACGTCACCACGTTGCGTGCGGGGGGCAGCATTTTGCAGGGCTCGGACAGCAGTGCGCGCATCACCTTGGCAGGCCCCGGTACGCTGGCGCTGGAAGCCGGCCGCCAGCTCGACCTGGGCGCGTCGCAAGGTGTCGAAACGGTGGGCAACATCTACCGCAGCAGCCTGCCGGCCCAAGGTGCCAACCTGGTGCTGGCTGCCGGCATGCGCGCCACGCTGGACATCGAAAACTTTGGGCAACGCTACCTGACGCCCAACTCCACACAAACTCAGGTCCAGGCCCAAGCCCAAAACTGGGCCGATGCCTACCTGGCAGCCACTGGGCGTGACCCCCAAGCGCTGGACGCCGACGGCCAGAACCTGCGCAGCCAACTGGTGCAGCGCTACGGTGCCCAGATCGGCTTGTGGGGCGGCGGCGATGCAGCAGCCGTCAGCCAGCGGCGTGAGCAACTGGTGGCCGAAGTGCGGCAGCTGCTGGGCCAGCCCGCATTGCCCACAGCAGATGCTGCTGCTGCTGCCTTTGAAACCAGCTGGGCCGAGTTCAAGACCCTGGCTGCACCCACACAAACGGCCATTGCACAGCGACTGCTCAATACCCTGTTTGTGCAGAACTACTTAAGCCCCGGACAAGCTTACGCACAGGATTGGCTGAACGCTGCTGCAGCAGCCGGCGCCGACCCCACAAAATACAGCGGCAGGGCTTTTGAGCAACTGCGGCGTGACGTGCTGTTCGGCGAATTCAACCTGGCCGGCACGCTGGCTTCGGCACTGCCCAGCAGCGCCAGCAGCAGCCGCCAAGAGACCTACAACATCGGCTTTCTGGCGGCCGACCTGGCGGGCCTGGGCAGCAGCTACCAGTTTGCAGGCGACCTGGACATGGTGGCCAGCGGTGTGCAGGCGCGCAATGGCGGCCGCATCACGTTGTTGGCACCGGGCGGACAAATCAATGTGGGCCTGCCGGGCACGGGCAGCGGCACCGGCAGTGCGATCGGCCTGAAAGGAGTGGTCGGCTACGGCCGCAGTGGTGTGGCTGCATTTGCCGACCAGGACTTTCAGGTCAACAGCCAACGTGTGTTTGTGGTGGGCCAGGGCGACGTGACCATCTGGTCGTCGCGCGGCAATATAGACGCCGGGCGCGGCGCCAACACCGCCATCTCGGTGCCGCCGCTGGTGGCGGTGCGCCAGGCCGACGGCAGCATCGTCTTCACGCTGCCTTCGTTGGCGGTGGGCAGTGGCATCGGCATCCTCCAACCGGCGGTAGGCCAGGCGGTGGGCAACATCGGCCTGTATGCACCCAACGGCGAAGTGCGCGCGCTGGACGCGCAGATACGGGCCCCGGGCCGCATCACACTGGCCGCCGAGATGGTGCGAGGCGCCGACAACATCAGCGGCGGGTCCGTGGCCGGCGCGCCGGTGGCCGTTCCTGCAGTGCCATTGTCGCTGCCCACCGCGGCGCCCTCAGCAGGCGAAGTCCAAGCCGCCGGCGGCGCCGCAGCCAACAACGTGTCGGCAGCACAAGCGCGCGAACGCACGGGCCTGCTGATGGTGGAATTGCTGGGTCTGGGCTTGGACACCGAAGACGACTGCGGCACTGGCACGGCCGTGGAACGCGCTGAGTGCGAAAGGCGCAAGAAGGCTGCGCCTGTGGCGGGCACACAGCGCCGGTGACAGGCCAGGCGCGCGCTGGACTTGTTCCGCTCAGCGTTGGCCTGCCGCGGCCATGTCGGCGCCAGCAGCCAGCAGTTGGTCCAGCACCAACAGTTGCCCGTTCTGGGCCGCCACATCCAGCGCCGTTTCGCGGCGCGCATTCAGCAAGTCCACAGGCACGCCGTGGCTCAGCAAACGTTGCACCACCGCGTGGTGCCCCGCCAGCGCGGCCAGGTGCAAGGCGCTCTGGCCGGTGACGCCCCACGCGGCTGCATCGGCATCGGCCTTCATCAACTGAGTAACCAGGTGCGCATGACAGCGAAAGGCCGCCGCACCCAAAGCCGTAAACCCGTCGTCGCCGCGTCGGTTGATATCAGCGCCCGCACGCAACAGGCTGCGCACCACCTCCAGCTGCCCTTCATGGGCAGCCAGCACCAAGACCGAAGTGCGGCGCAAGTCGGTGGCTTCGGGGTCGGCGCCACCCTTGTTCACGAGTTCCAGCACCAGGGCCCACCGCCCTGCACGTGCAGCATCCAGCAGCTGGGCGTTCAGAGCGCTCAAGCGCCGCGGGCCCAGGCGGTCGGCGGAGCGTGTCACCCGCTCCCACTCATCGGGCGTGACCAGTGTTCGCACCTGCGGAGACTGTGCACGCACAAATCCCACAAACTCGGTGGCCGTGTCTTGGCTCCAGGCGCGTCCGGACACCAGCAGGGCGGCCAGCAGCGCCGCGCTGCACAGCGCCAGCGCTGGTGTACGCAGGCGGCGCACGAAAAAGCGATGGTGAAACATCATGGAGAAGCCTCTCGCAAGGCAGCGCCCGGTGCCGTATAGCGCTGTCCGTCGATGCGGCTGCGGTAGTCCTGCGCCAGATTCTCAAGCTGCACCCGTTTGAACTGCAAAAAAGGCTCGCGCGCAGCCAGGGTTTCGCCGATGCCGAAATTGCCGTAGCGCCCCAACAGTTCATGGCCCACACGCAGCAGTTCGGTGTTGTTGGCGCTGCACTTGTCCAGCTGTTCACCCACCACGCCGCGTTCTCTGCGCAAGCCGGCCAACGTGGTTTCGCTGGTGGTGAGCCGGCCACGGGTGTCAGTCAGTTCGGTGCTGTTGCGTTGCAGTCGCAAGTTGCTGTCGGCCTGCGACTGTTTGCTGCGGCCGATTTCCGCCTGCAGATTTTCTTTTTCGGTGGCCCAGGCAGCCCGCTCGGCCTGCAGCGCGGCCAGTTCACGCGCTCTTTGTGCCACGCCGGCTCTGGATCGGGCACCGGCTCCCTGGGCCGCCTTCAACTGTTCTGCCAGCGTCTTGTTCTCGGCAACGGCGCGCTGTGTTTGCTGCTGGGCCTGGCTCTGTTCAGCCTGCAACTGCTGCAGTTGCTGGCGCAGCCGCCGCAGCTGTTCTTGTTCCCGCGTGTTGCTGGACTGCGCGTGCAC
>JANNMQ010000932.1:0-2766 GCA_031398045.1 Rubrivivax sp. | reverse complement strand
GCGCATCATCTGGCGGTCGTGACGCTGCAGGGTGTCGGAGACACCGCAGTCCACCAACATCGCCGTGTTGCCTTGCGTTCGGTCAAAATCATTCCGGGGCAGCTGACGCGACAGCAGCATGCGCACGGTTTCGATGGTGCTGCGCGCATGCAGGTCCTGAATGCCGTCCACGGCCAGGCCGTGGTCGGCTGCAAAGATCAACATCTGCGGGTCGTGCAGCTTTGGCTTCAGCGAAGCCTGCATCAAGCCCAGCCGTATGGACAAGGGCTCCAGTTCACCCAGGCTGCCGCCCTTTTCATTGCGCAGCTGCAGCTTGTCGCGCAAAGCCCGTTCAAGCGCCGGGTGCGTGGTGGGTGTGACGAGAGAACGGTTGGTAACCATGGCCTTGCGCAGTGTGTGCAAACAAGCGCACAAAAGCGCTGGTAGGCACTACCTCAAAAACAACCCGTAGACCGGGTTGTGGGTTTCTTCGACAAAGGGGACCGCAAGACCACGCAAGAAATCAGCGAAAGCCGGCTCATCGCCCGCGGGCACTTGCAGTCCCACCAGTATGCGCCCGTAGTCCGCACCTTGGTTACGGTAGTGAAACAGGCTGATATTCCAGCCCGGGTGCATGGCGTCTAAAAAACGCATCAGTGCCCCAGGCCGTTCTGGGAACTGAAATCTGAACAAACGCTCGTCGCGCGCCAGTTCACTGCGTCCGCCCACCATGTGGCGCACATGCTCCTTGGCCAGTTCATCGTCGGTGAGGTCGACGTTGGCAAAACCCTGGCGCTTGAACTGCCGGGCCAGCTTGTCGGCTTCTTCACGGCGCTGTATGGCCAGACCCACAAACACATGCGCTTCGTCTTGGCCCGAGATGCGGTAGTTGAACTCGGTCACCGCGCGTGGGCCTATCAGCGCACAAAAACGTTTGAACGAACCCCGCTCTTCGGGGATGGTGACGGCGAACAAAGCCTCGCGCTGTTCACCAAATTCGGCCCGCTCGGCCACAAAGCGCAAGCGGTCGAAGTTCATGTTGGCACCACAGGTGATGGCCACCATGGTCTGCCCCTTCAACCGATGTCGCGCCACGTACTGCTTGATGGCGGCCACGCCCATGGCGCCGGAGGGTTCCAACACGCTGCGGGTGTCTTGAAACACGTCCTTGATGGCCGCACAGACGGCGTCGGTGTCCACCAGCACGTAGTCGTCGACCAGTTCGCGTGCGACGCGAAAAGTCTCCACACCCACCAGCTTCACCGCCGTGCCGTCGGCAAACAAACCCACGTCGGCCAGCTGCACCCGTTTGCCGCGGCGCACCGATTGCGCCATGGCGTCGGAGTCCACCGATTGCACACCAATCACGCGCACCTCAGGGCGCACCGCCTTGATGTAGGCCGCCACGCCTGAGATGAGGCCACCACCGCCGATGGCCACAAACACCGCATCCAGCGGACCCTGGTGCTGGCGCAGAATTTCCATCGCCACCGTGCCCTGGCCGGCTATCACGTCGGGGTCGTCAAAGGGGTGCACAAAAGTCAGCCCTTCTTTTTGTTGCACCTGCAGCGCGTGCTCGTAGGCGTCGGTGTAGCTGTCGCCTTGCAACACCACCTCGCCGCCCAGCGCACGCACGGCGTCCACCTTCAACTGCGGTGTGGTCACCGGCATCACCACCACGGCGCGGCAGCCCAACCGCTGCGCTGCCAGCGCCACGCCCTGCGCATGGTTGCCTGCAGAAGCGCAGATGACTCCTTGTGCACGCGCCTGCGGCGTCAGGTGCACCATCTTGTTGTAAGCACCACGCAGCTTGAAGCTGAACACCGGCTGCTGGTCTTCGCGCTTCAGCAAAATCTGGTTCGACAAGCGCCGCGACAGGAAGCGCGCCGGCTGCAGCGGGGTTTCAAAAGCCACGTCATAAACACGTGCCGTCAGAATGCGCTTCAGGTAGCTGGCTGCCAGCTTCTGGCCCTTGGGCGTGACAGCGCGCACAGCGGCTTCGACGGGGGTGGTGGCGGTGCCAGCGGGCATGGGTGGATGGGGCGATGAATGGGCGCGCATGATAGGGCAGGCCCCGGATGCACCGGCCAGCGGGCGGCGCGGCGCGCAAGCCCTGCAACCAGCAGGCAAAAAAAGGCCCGAGGTTTTGCAACCTCGGGCTGAATCCACCATTGATGGAGGTGGAGGAGACAATGGGTGGGAATTCGTCGCATCAGCAGCGGTTTCGGACATCCCCTGCGGTTCAGTCTATCACCGCATTGCTGCAGTGCAATATGCTGTTTCAACAGAAGATTTAGAGCTCCGGCTCCAAAACACCACCAGCGCACCAAAGCGGCGCATTACCGCACTCCTTTACACAGAATCCGCACCATGGAATGCACCATCAACTGGATGCCCAGCACGGGCATGGGCTTCGTTGCCGAAACCGGCAGTGGCCACCTTCTGACCATGGACGGCGCGCCCGACGGCGGCGGCCGAAACTTGGCGCCACGGCCGATGGAAACCTTGCTGGCCGGCGCCGGCGGCTGCACGGCCTATGACGTGGTGCTGATCCTGAAAAAGGGCCGCCATGATGTGCGCGGCTGCCAAGTCAGGATGCAGGCCGAACGTGCCGAAACCGACCCCAAGGTGTTCACCAGCATCAACATGCACTTCGTGGTCAGCGGCCGTGGCCTGGCCGCAGCCGCTGTTGAACGCGCCATTGCTTTGTCGCATGAGCGCTACTGTTCAGCCACCATCATGTTGGGCAAAACAGCCAGCATCAGCACCAGCTTCGAGATCGTCGAA
>JANNMQ010000884.1:0-5368 GCA_031398045.1 Rubrivivax sp. | reverse complement strand
GGCCGCAGCAGGCCAGGTACAAGACGTCAAAGTCAGCGGCGGGCTGAACATCGAAGGGCTGGAAATCAGCCCCGATCAGCAACGGTTGCTGATCGGTTTCCGCAGCCCCTTGCGCGATGGTCGGGCACTCATTGCCAGCGTCGACAACCTCTGCGCAGTTTTTGAGTCGAACGACGCGCCCCAGATCGCGCCCCGCCTTGAAGAACTTGATCTCGACGGCCACGGTATCCGTGCTTTGTCTTATATCCCCGCCATGCTGGCGTACCTGGTGATATCGGGCCCTGCTTCGCGCGAACCCGAAAGTTTTGGGATCTGGCGCTGGAGCGGCCAGCCGGGCGCACCAGCGCAACGGCTGGCCGTTGCCGGTCTGCGTGGCTTTGAGAAGGCTGAAGGGCTGTGCCCAGCGGTCATCGGTGGCGCAGAGAAAATTGTCATCGTCAGCGATGACGGAGACAGAAAAGCCGGACGCGCTGCCCGCTATCTGGTGCTCGACGCAAGCCGACTGCAGACAGTGGCTTGACCCCGCCACGGCAACAACGCGTTTTAAATCGCCCGCCTGCCCCAATCCGGTTGCAATCGGTCAACCCGGGATGTCGGGTTCCACCAGGGTGGCCAGCTGAGCCAATGACTCCTGCCAGCCCAGGTAGCACATCTCCAACGGAATGACTTCGGGGATGCCACTCTGCTCAATGCTGATATCGGTGCCGCCCAGCACGGGCTTCAACGTGACGGAAACCTGCAGCACACCGGGCAGGTTCGGATCATCAAATTTATCGGTGTAACGAAGGAATTGATGCGGAATCAGCTCCAGGTATTCACCCCCAAAGGAATGGCCGATGCCCGTCGAGAAGTTGACAAAAGACATACGAAACGTGCCCCCCACCCGTGCGTCCATGTGGTGCACCTGGCAAGTAAAGCCGTAAGGCGGGATCCACTTGCTCATGGCGCCGGGTTCCAGAAATGCCCGGTAGACCTTTTCTGGCTTGGTGCGCAAAACGCGGTGCAAACGAACCGTGCGATCGGACATGGTGGCCTTCTCCATTTCAGTGCAGTGAACGAGCTTACAGGGCAAGGGCACCGAGAAGTGAGACAGGGTGCTGTGGAGTACGACGGCCTACGTGGGGCGTCTTCGACACAGCGCCAGGATTTTGGCCAGCTCGCAGCGTTCGAAACGAAGCGAATTGGCTGGGGTCACGAAATGGCTGGGATCAGGAGCCATCCCTTTTGGCCTGCCGCAACGTAAACAGGTACAAGCTTTCCAGCTTGGCACGCGCCCAGGGCGTCTTGCGCAGCATCTTCAAGCTGCTGGTGATGCTGGGTTCGGTTTCGAAGCAGCGCAGCGGCACACGCTGGGCCAAACCTTCCCATCCGTAATGGGCCTGCAGCGTGGTGACGATGTGCTCCAGCGTCAAGCCGTGCAACGGGTTGCGGGGTTGTGGCGCCACCGTCATGGCTGATTGTGGTTGCTGCAGTCTGGCCTGTGCATGCCGTCAGCGTACCCCGAGCCGGATGCATTCCAACTCTTCGATCACGTCATCCACCAATTCCAAAAAGGCGGCACGCGTTTGGTGAGGGTGCCGGATGATGAGGTCGGACGCACGGTCTGCCAGGGCGGTTCGGTGTGCTCGACGGGCCCACCGTCGCACGTCCCAATAGGCCAGATGGGCCAAACGGCCCAAATCTCCCATGCGGCGGGCGTGTTGCAGGTTCCCGAGTACATCTTCGAGGTCGAGCCGTTCGGCGGTGGGGAGGTCGGCGATCATGTTGCAGTGCAGCATGATCGCCGAGGCTTATCGCTGGCTTACGGGATTTTGACGCGCGGCTCTACTATTGATGACCAGCGGGTACGTGGGGCTTCCCGGATGGATGCCATTTTCTGGCTGCCATGGTCAGAGCCCTCTGTGCGGGCGGACTCTACCCAGTCTGCAATCAGGATGGTGCCAAAACGCAGCCATCGCTTGTGACACCAAAAAGTGAGTTACGGGTTCATCGGAAAAAAACCGAGTCAAACCCGTTCCTTCACTGCAGGCGGGCAGTTTCCATTTGCCAACGCTTAACCAAACGGCGCGCGCGCCGCGGGCCAGGCCACCGACCGCAGCCCCCGCACTTCGACCCGCACTTCTTGCACCACGCGCCCCGATGCGTTCACCAAGCTTATCTGGTGCCGGCCCGGCACCGGCACCCAGTGCACCAGGCGGCCCTGCCCTACCCGACGACGGTTCACCAGCCAGGTGCCGGCCTCGCCTTCAAAGGTCAGCCGCTGCGCACGCGGCGGCATGTCGGGGTCCAACGCAAACACACTGCCGTCGCGGGGGCTGCTGATGCCGAAGCGTTGGGGTTCGCTGCGCTGGCTGCTGCCTGCAAGGTGACCCAGACTGCTGCCAGCGTCGCCTTCAGCGCGTTGCAACGAGGGTTCAGTACCGGTCAGAAACAACTCTTCGCGGGCAGGTTCGCCCGCGGCATCTAGGCTGACCACGCGCGCCTTTGTGCCAGCGGCCAGCGCCGGCTCTACAGACGGTTGCCCTGCGTGCAGGTGTTGCACCACGCTGCGCCACACCGGCGCCGCGCCGCTGATGCCACTGACGCCGTGCATGGGCGCGCCGCTGGCATTGCCCACCCACACGCCCACGGTGTACCGGCTGGTGTAACCCAGGCACCAGTTGTCGCGCAGGTCTTTGCTGGTGCCGGTTTTCACAGCCGCAAAACCGTGCGTGGCCAGGCTGCTGTGCAGACCGAACGTGGCGCTGCGTGCGTTGTTGTCAGCCAGGATGTGGCTGACCAGGTGCACCGCTGCGCCGTTCGCCACGCGGTGGCTGGCGCGGCTTTCCTTCACCACCACCGGCGCTGACCACACACCGCCATTGGCCAGCGCCCGGTACGCGTTGGTCAGTGCCAGCAGCGTCACGTCGGCCCCGCCCAGGGCCAGTGCGTGGCCGTAATAACCAGCGCTTTCGGGCAAGGCCAGGCCCAGGTCGTTCAGGCGCTGATGCAGCGCGCCAGGTGGCAGCAGGCTGGCGACGCGCACGGCAGGCACATTCAGGCTCGCGCCCAGTGCCGTGCGTGCGCTGACCCAGCCGCGAAAGCCGCGGTCGTAGTTTTGCGGCAGGTACAGGCCAGCCGCGGTGGCCAGTTGCGTGGGTGCGTCGTGCAGCAGCGTGGCCGGCGTGATGAGCTTTTGCTCAAGTGCCAGTGCGTAGACAAAAGGCTTCAGCGTAGACCCGGGCTGGCGGCGCGCCAGCACGGCGTCAACTTCCGGCGCGTCGCTGTAGGCGCTGCCGCTGCTGCCCACCCAGGCCAGCACGTCGCCGGTGCTGTTGTCCAGCACCAGCACAGCGCCGTCTTCCACGTTGCGGCCGCGCAGTTCAGCCAGTTGCTGGCGCAGCGCTGCCAGGGCCACGCGCTGCAAAGGGGCGTCCAGCGTGCTGCGCAGTGGCCCTGGCAGTGGCACTGGCCGTGGCGCGGCAGGTAATGGTGTGGCTTGGGGACTGCTGGCCTGCGGCGGTATCCGGGCTTGGCCTTGCAGAACCTGGCGCGCAAAGTGGGGGGCCAGTTGTTCACCCATCGGCATCGTGCCGCGGCGGACCAGCGCGGCTTCGGTCAGGCCCTGCAGGCCGGTGCAGGCCAGTTGCTGCAGCTGCAGCACGGCGCAGGCGCGTTCGACCACGCGCGCAGGCGTGGCGTTGGGCGCGCGCACCAGCGCGGCGGCAATGGCGGCCTCAAAGGCGTCCAGCCCACTGGGGTGTTTGCTGAACAGCGTTTGCGCCAGCGCGTTGATGCCCACCTGTTCACCACGCAGCGGCACCGCGTTCAGGTACGCCTCCAGAATTTCGCTTTTTGTCCACTGCTGTTCCAGCTGCGTGGCCGTGACGGCTTGGCCCAGTTTTTGCACCACGCTGCGGCCTTGCGCCGGGCGCGCCAGGCTGCTGTCCAGCAGGCCGGCCAGTTGCATGGTCAGGGTGGATGCACCGCGCGTGCGGGTGTTCAGCGTGTTGGCCCAGGCGCTTTTGGCCACCGCTGGCCAGTCGATGCCGCTGTGTTGCCAGAAGCGCTGATCTTCGCTGAGCACGATGGCGCTGATGAGGGCCGGCGACAGGTCTTGCAGCGGCACCCAGGGCAGGCGGCGCACGCTGTGGTCAACCCGCAGCGTCTGGATGGGCGTGCCGTGGCGGTCTTGCAGGGTGATGTCGCTGGGGCGGTGGGCGTCGCGAACTTGGCTGAAGGTGGGGATGGCGGCGGCTGAGCCTGTGCACAGGGTCACTGCGAGGGCCAGCAGGGCTTGGTGGCTGGACTTTGACAGGCTCAGCCCGAACGGGAGCTGCGGTAGCTTGCGGCGGCAGTGCTTGGGACGGGCGGGCTGGAAATCGACGCACGATGAACCGGGGGTCATGGCGCCACCACCATCACGGCGTTCGGCGTTTCGCCGAAGGTCTCGGGTGCGTACATCGCTTCCACACGCGTGGGGGGCAGGCCGTACCGGCCGGGGTTGTTCAGGCGCAGCGTGTATTCCAGCACATGCTTGCCACGCGGCAGGTAGCCGTAGGTGCTGCGGAAGGCTTCGAAACCGCGCTCTTCATAGGCCGGCACCGCGCTGCTTTCGCGGCGTTCGGTGCTGGCGCTGGCCTGGGTGCTGATGGCCGAATCGCGGCCCAGGCCGCTGCCCAAAATGGTGGCGCCTGCGGGCACGGGGTCGCTGACCACCACCCAGGTCATGTCGGCCTGCGCATCCACTTCCAGCCGCACGCGCAGCACGTCGCCGCGGCTCCAGGTGCTTTTATTTTTTTGTTCCACCGCGCTGACGGTGCGCTGCACGCGGTAGCCGGCGCTGAGCGCGGCCTGCAGGGGGATGGCGGCCAGACTTTGCACAGTGAGCCACGGTTTGCCAGTGCCTTGTTGCTGCACAGACAAGGTGCCAGTGCGCGCCGGCCAGGGCAGCAGCAGGCGGCCGCCTTCGGGGCTGGTTTGCCAGTCGATGGCGGATGGGGACGGGTTTGGGGAAATGGGCGGACTTGTAGGCGAAACTGCCGAAGCCCCAGCTGGCCCAGCCACCCCACCCGCTGCGCTGGTGCTGGCCACGGTGCGACCCGTCACTTTCGCGTTTTCAAAAGCCGCTGAAAACTTGTTCAACGCCAGCACGCCCCACAAGTTGGCGGTGGTGGTCAGCCACGCGCCGCCATTCTGGCGCGCCAGGCTGCCCACCACCAGGCGCGGCAGGTCTTCGCGCCAGGCCGGGTCGTCCAGCACGGCCAGCACCAGGCGCGAAGCGTTGGCGTCGGGGCTGTCCATCAGCCACCACCAGAAATCGTCGGCCTCGGTGCTGAAACGCAATGTGGTGCCGGCAAAGGCCAGGCGGGCGCGCAGGATCTGCTGC
>JANNMQ010001014.1:0-2853 GCA_031398045.1 Rubrivivax sp. | reverse complement strand
GACCAGCGCCGCTTACCGGATCGATGGCGAGCTGGTCACGCCCGAACTCTTTTATGCCAGCGCCTGTGACCCCGCGCGCAGCGTGGTGGTGGAAGCCTGCGCAGGCGCGGGCAAAACCTGGATGCTGGTGTCGCGCATCTTGCGGGCTTTGCTGGCGGGCACCGACCCTCAGCACATCCTGGCCGTTACTTTCACGCGCAAGGCGGCTGGCGAAATGCGCGCTCGGTTGGAAGACTGGCTCGACGGGTACAGCGCAGCACGCAGCAGCCCCGAGCAGCGGGTGCAGGCCCTCGTCGACCGGGGCCTAACCCGCGCCGAGGCGACAGCGCTGGCGCCTGCATTGGGTGGGCTGAAGGCGCAGCTGCTGCAAGCAGGGCGCAGCGTGGAAGTGCGCACCTTCCACGGCTGGTTTGTGCAGCTGCTGGTGCATGCGCCGCTGCAGGTGGTGCAGGCGTTGAAGCTGCCAGCGAGCTACGAACTGATTGAGGACAACGCGGTGCTGCGCGCGCCGCTGCTGCGCCGCTTTCAGGCCCTTGTGCATGCCGATGCCAGCCTGCGCGCCGACTATGTGGGCCTGGTGGGCCGCCATCGTCGGCATGCGGTGCAGCAGTGGCTGGACGCGGCCTGGGCGCGCGGCTCTGAACTGGAGCGGGCCGATCGTGCCGGCAACGCCGGCGACGCTGTGCCTGCCGCCAGTAGCTACTGGGCCGATTGCGAAGGCCTGGCGCACCCTGCTGAATTGCTGCAACAGGCTCCGCTGCAAGACTTGCTGCAGGCCCTGGCACGTGACCTGGGGCAGGCGAAGAACGCCACGCCGCGCAACGCGGCGCAGGCGTTGGTGGACGCCACCCTCATCAGCCCTGTGGGGGCGCGTTTTGAAGCGGTGTGGGCGGCGCTGTTCACGCAAAAGAACACGGTGCGCCAACACCTGGGCAGCTCGACCTTGCTGCAGCACGCCACCGACGCGCTGCAGACCCTGCAGCTGATGTGCAAACAGCACGAAGCCCACACCGACCACACCGCCATGTTGCGCCTGGCACGGGTGCTGGGCGCCGCATACGCAGCGCTCAAGCGCGAACGCGGCCTGGTCGACATGGCCGACCTGGAAACCGCAGCGGAAGCGCTGCTCGGCGACACCGCTGTGTCAGGCTGGGTGCAGGAGCAAATGGACCAACAGGTGCGCCAGGTGCTGATCGACGAGTTTCAAGACACCAGCCCGTTGCAGTGGCAGGCGCTGCAGGCCTGGTTGTCGTCGTATGCCGGTGCCGGCGGCGGCGCCAGTGGCCAGCGCCCGCCCGGTGTTTTCATCGTTGGCGACCCCAAGCAGAGCATCTACCGTTTTCGGGGTGCCGAGCCGCGGGTGTTCCTGGCTGCACAGGAATTTGTGGTGCACGGGCTGGATGGTGTGTTGTTGGGCTGTGACCACACGCGGCGCAATGCGCCGGAAGTCATCGCTGCCGTGAACGGGGTGTTTGAACAGGCCGTGGCGCAAGACGACTGGGGACCATTTCTGCCGCACACCACGGGCGCTGCCGCGGGTGGCCAGGTGCTGCGGCTGCGCGGCGCACTGCGCAGCGACCTGCCGGCGAAGCCAGGTGCGGGGAATGCCGGCGATGTCTGGCGCGATTCGCTGACCCAGCCGCGCATCGAAGCCGACCTGCGCTTGCGCAGCCTGGAAGCCGCCCAGGCCGCCACAGCGGTGGCCGACCTCGTGTTCAACCAGGGTTTTGCCTGCGGCGACGTGATGCTGCTGGCGCGCAAGCGCGACATGCTGGCGCTGGCCGCACAGGCGCTGGCCGACATCGGTGTGCCCCACGTTGTGGCCGAGCCGTTGGCGTTGCACCGCAGCCCCGAAGCGCTGGACCTGATGGCGGTGTTGGATGTGCTGGCTTCACCCGGCCATGACCTCGCGCTGGCGCGTGCGCTGCGCAGCCCACTCTTTGCTGCTGCCGATGACGACCTGCTGTGGTTGGCCCGGCGCGCTGCGGCCGACACCGCTGGACAGCAGCTCGGCTGGTTGGACACGCTGCTGGCAGCGCCAGAAAACGGCTTGCCCCCCGCTCTGCAGCGCGCGCGCCAGCTGTTTGCGCGTTGGGTGCCCCGGGCGGCTGACTTGTCACCTCATGACCTGCTGGACCGTGTGGTGCACGACGCCGACGCAGTGGCGCGCATGGCTGCAGCCGTGCCCGCCGCGCGGCGCCAGGGTGCCTTGCACAGCGTGCATGCCTTACTGGCCGCGGCGCTGGAGCATGGCGGCGCCCGCTTTGCCACGATGTACGGTTTTGTGCGCGATTTCCGGGCCGGCCGCTTGCGTGCCCACGCTGCGGCACCACAGGCGGCTGTGCAGTTGCTGACCGTGCACGGCGCCAAGGGACTGGAAGCGCGCGCCGTGGTGGTGCTGGACAGCGACCCCACGCCGCGCAGCAGCCAGCGCCCGCAGCTGCTGGTGGACTGGCCCGCACAAGAGCCGGCGCCGCAACGGGTGGCTTTTGTGCGCAGCCAGGCGGCCGTACCGCCTTCGCTGCAGGCGTTGTGGGACGTCGAAATGGCCAGCCAGGCGCGTGAGGAGCTGAACAGCCTGTACGTGGCCATGACGCGGGCCCGCGAACGCCTGGTCTTCAGCCGCACCGAGCCCTACAACGACAACCCCGACGCAGGCAGCTGGTGGCGGCGCTGCACGCTGCAGGCGCAGCTGTGGGCGCCCGATCGGCCACCCGCCGCCAGCGAAGAGTCCACTGTCACCGTGCCCTCGCTGCCGGCGCTGGTGAGCGCTGCTTTGTTGCCACCTGTGGCGGAATTGCGTCCCCGGCTGCAGACCGCAGGCGACCCCTCAGCGGCGCGCCTGGGCCAGGC
>JANNMQ010000861.1:0-3537 GCA_031398045.1 Rubrivivax sp. | reverse complement strand
CCAGCAGATCGTGCTGATCCTGCTGCAGCAGGGCCGGTCCAACATCGCGCAGGTGGCACTGCAGATGGCCCAGGACCGGTCGGTGGTGTCGCGCCACCTGTCTTCGCTGGCGAAGGCTGGCCTGGTGCGGGCCTACCGTGTTCAGCGCTTCACGGAATACGAACTGGACGGGGCGGCGATCATCGACAAACTTGAACGCATGTTGTGGCGCTTGCGCGCAGCGGCCCAGCTGTGCTGCCCGCCGGGCTGACAGGCCCTCACGGGGCCGGCAGGCGCACAGACCCTGGTAGTCCGTTTCACCAAAGACGATACAAAATCAAATCGATGGATTCTTTCGCCAGGCTAGGCGCAGCCCCGCATTCGCACTGGCAGTGCGACAAGGGGATGCAACGACGCATGGCGGAAGAAGACGCGATTTCATGTATTGGTTTTGGTGAAACGGACTACTAATACTGCAGATGCACGGAGGCCGCGATGCGGCTGCGGCCGCTCAGGCTGCCAAAGCCCTGGGTCGGGTCGCCTTGAAATCTATCGGCCTGCAATTGCAACACCACGTGCGGTGACTGTTCAAACGACAACTGCAGCGAGGTCCACGACGTGGCTGACCGGGTGTCGCGGATGAACAGGGCGCGCGCGGCCAGGCGGTCCTGCAACCACTTGCGGTGCACGATGGCGCTGAGCAGCGTGGTGTGTTTTGAACCCGCCGCTTGACCGGCATGGTGCTGTGCCACCACCTGCCCAGCGAAGAACCAGGCGCCCTGCTTGACATCCAGCCCGGCGCCCAGCGTGTTCTGGGTACGTGCCTGCGGCTCACCGGGCGCATCCCACAAATCGGGCTTCAGTCGGGCATGCAGGCCTTCGATGCGCAACACGGCAGCCCCCAGCGGCTTGTCGGCTGAAAAGGCCACGCTGGTTTGGCGAGCAGGGGCTGCTTTTAAGTGCACACCGCTGGCCCGCACCGCCGGCACCAACGCCGGGCTGGTCTGCCAGCCACGCATCGCCATCAGGTCGGCCGACCAGCCGCCGGCTTCGAAACCGTAGCGCGCAGCCCAGGTGGTGTTGGCCCATGACGTGGTGGGCTGCGTGGCCTGCACCGGCAGGCCTGCTGCTCGCGCGGGCAGGCGGTCGATGCCGGGGCGTGGCGCCACCACCAGCTGCAGGGTGCGTGGGCCGTCCTGCCATTCCCAGTTGGCCATCCAGGTGGACAGTTTGGCCTGCGGCAGTTCTTCAACGAAGAGGTCCTGCTGGTCCACCGGGTTGATCAGGTCGGCGACACGCACGATGTCCATGCGACCCCAGCTGATTTGCTGGGCGCCCACGGCCAGGCTGGTGTGGTCGCCGCGCCAAGTGGCGGTGAATTCGCGCACATCGGCGTCGGTGCGGCTTTCACCGTGTTGGTGCAGCTGGCGCAGCCGTTCGCGCAACCGCCATTCCGCGTCTGCCACCCGCCATTTGACCGACGGTTCCAGGGTCAGACGCACAGGTTGACCTTCACCTTGCGCCCAGGGCGCGGCGGCGCCAGCGCTGGCTTTCAGCCCCCAGACAGGCTCTTCGGCCCTGGTGTGCACGGGCATCAACAGCCACACGGTGGCGGCTGCGTGCAACGCCGTTGCGGCGCACCGGCGCATGTTCAGTCAGCCCGCAGGTAACGCTGAGACACGAGGTAGTCGTCCAGCGGCACGTCCACTTCGCGCGACACCGCTGTCAGGCGCGTGATGCGGCCATTGGCCAGGTTTTTCATCTCGTAGACCTGGGGCCGCCAGTACGCACCGGCCTCAACCAGCTTGCGCACATCCAGCCGTTTCACCGCGGCACCGGTTTTGTCGATGTAGTCCACGCGCACCGGGACCATCGACCGCTTCTCGATCCAGTAGATCTTCTTGCCGTAACCCGAGGCTTCACGTTCAGCGGCGTCGCTGGCCACCGCCGACACCACCTGGCAACGCTGCTGTTCACCGCAGGCCGCATCGGCCGTGTCGAGCTTGAAGGTGTAGGCGCTGGACTTGTAGTCCTCGAAGTCTTCGTGTGTGAACTCCGTGCCCATGAACCAGTTGGACTTCTCGGCGCCGGCAATGCGCCGGATTCGGCGGGTGGCCGGCAGGTACATCCAGATGTCGTTGACAACCTGCCCGGTGTCGGCAATCAACAAGCCCGTGCCCTGCACCACCGGCGGCGACGTGAACTTGAAGAGCGACGTTTCCACCCCCGCCGTGCGTTTGTAGTTCAGCTCGATGCCGCGTGTCTGCTGCACCTGGCCCTGGGCGTCCAGCAGCTCCATGCGGTAAACGGTTCTTTCGCTCTGGCTCTTGATGCGGCGTTCGGATTCGCGGATGACGCTGTCGGCGTCCGCGGGCGCGGCCATGGTAGACAGCGACAGCGTGAGCAGACCCATGAACAAGGCGATGGCCATGGCCAAGGCGATGGTGCGGTGCGTTTTCATCCGAAGGCCCTCCGGCGCAGCGTCGGCACCAGGCCGGCGCGAATGATGGTCTTGAACGGCGGCCACGCCGTCAACGGGAACAGCAGCCAGGCCGGCAACAGCACGACGAGGAAGTCGCTTGCCGCGACAACTGTGTCGACCTGGAACCAGGCCTGGCTGAGCACACCGTTCAGCAGGTGCGAGATGCCGATGCCGGTGCCGATGGCCAACAGCGTGCCCACCGCACCGATCAGCACCACCTCGGTGATGATCATGCGCAGCACCGTGTGGTCGGCAAAACCGATGGTGCGCAGCGTAGCGTATTCACCCAGCCTGCGCAGCACGCCGTAGGCCGTGGTGGAAAACAGGAACAGCACGGCCACCACCAGGCTGAAGCCAAAAGCCAGGTAGATGATGCCGGCGATCTCTTTCAAGTGGCCCACAAATTCCTGCACCAGTTGCGCCTTGTCGGTGATGCGCCCGACGCGGTCAAGCTGGTACAGCGCATCGGCAGCAGCAAAGTCCGCGTTGGTCTTCAGGAACACACCCGTCACCTGGCCGTCCAGGTCGAACCACTGCTGCGCGTCGGCCAGCGCGGCGTAGGACTCACCCGGCATCACGCCCGAGAAAATGCCGCTGACGCGTGCCTGCCAGCGCTTGTTGCGCACGTCCACGGTCACCTCGTCGCCCACACCCACGCCCAGCGCCGCTGCGGTTTTGCGCTCGATCGCAATGCCTTGGGGCTGCTGCGGCCCGGGTGCCTGCCCCGACACCAGCTGCAATTGCCGCGCCGGGCTGGCCGCCGCCAGGCCCAGCAGCAAGGACGGTTCTGTGCGGTCGCCCTTGCGCAGCGTGATGGCGCCGCGCAGGTAGGGGTCGGTGCGCGTCACGCCGCGCGTCTGCTGAAGGCTAGCCAGCTCATCGGGCCAGACGGGGGCCAGGAAGTCGACGGCCAGGCTCCAGTCATCGGCAGCAAAACGCTGGACGATGCTTTGCTGGAACGACGTGAGCGACACGAAGTACGACAGCGACGCACCCAGCGACAGCGCAATGGCCAGCACCGACAGGCCCGCCAGGCCTTTGCCGCGCTGCAGGTTGCGCACCGCGTAGCGCCAGGC
>JANNMQ010001012.1:0-3742 GCA_031398045.1 Rubrivivax sp. | reverse complement strand
GAAGAGCGCGCCATCATCACCAGCGCCCGCGAAGTGGGCATGAAGGTGGACGAGGCCGAACTGGACCGCGCGGTGCAAAGCATTGCTGCGCAGAACCAGGTGACGATGGATGTGCTGCGCGAACGCTTGCGCAACGACGGCATTGAATACGCGCGCTTCCGTGCCAACCTGCGCGACCAAATCATGATCGAGCGGCTGCGTGAGCGCGAGGTCTACAACCGCATCAAGATCACCGATGCAGACATCGACCGCGTGCTCGACCAGCAACGCGCCGAAGCGCGCAACAGCGCCGAAATCAACCTGGCGCAGATCCTGGTCACGCTGCCTGAAGGCGCCGACCCGGCCACGCTGGCAGCGCGCAGGCAGCGTGCCGAAGAAGCCCTGGCGCGTGTGCGGGGCGGTGAGGCGTTTGACGCTGTGGCGCGCGCCTTGTCTGAAGACGGCAACCGCGAAAAGGGCGGTGAAATCGGCCTGCGACCGGCGGCCCGGCTGCCCGACGTGTTTGTGGAAGCGGCGCAAGGCATGCAGGTGGGTGATGTATCGGCGGCACCGTTGCGCAGCGGCGCTGGCTTTCACATCCTGAAGCTGCTGGAACGCAAAGAAGCGCAGTTGGGCCGCATCACGCAGACACGCGCCCGCCATGTGCTGCTGCGCACGTCCCCCCAGTTGTCAGCCGAAGTGGCCAGCCAGCGGCTGTCTGAATACAAGCGCGACATCGAGAGCAAGAAGCGCACGTTTGAAGAGGTGGCACGCCAGCACAGCGAAGACGGCAGCGCCGCCAATGGTGGCGATCTGGGCTGGTTCAGCCCTGGCACCATGGTGCCGGAATTTGAAGCGGCGATGGCGCCGATGGCAGCTGATGGCATCTCTGAGCCGGTGGTGTCACGCTTTGGCGTGCACCTGATTCAGGTGCTGGAACGGCGCGATGTGAACGTGGAAGTCAAGCAGCTGCGTGAACAGGCGCGCAACGTGTTGCGTGAGCAGAAGTTTGAACAGGCCTACCTGGACTGGGCCAAAGAATTGCGTTCCAAGGCCTACATCGAGTTGCGCGAGCCGCCCACGTGAGCAACGGCCGCGGCCAGCGCCAGGCGCCGCGTGAAGGCCAGCGCGACGGTCTGCGAGACGGTCATCTGGCGCGCAAACGTTTTGGTCAGCACTTCCTGGCCGACATCGGTCTCATCGACCAGATCGTGCGCGCGATCGCGCCGCAACAGGAGCAGGCTCTGGTGGAACTCGGCCCCGGCCTGGGCGCGCTGACGCTGCCGTTGCTGGAGCAGTGCCGGCAGCTGACCGTGATCGAACTGGACCGCGACCTGGCTGCCCGCTTGCGCCGCCAGGACGGGCTGACGGTGATCGAGGCCGACGTGTTGAAGGTGGACTTTGAAGCGCTGCAGCGGCAATGGCCGGTGGCCGGAGGGCAGGCCCCCGCGCCGTTGCTGCGTGTGGTGGGCAATCTGCCCTACAACATTTCTACCCCCATCCTCTTTCACTTGTTGGCCGCCGCGCAGGTGGTGCAAGACCAGCACTTCATGCTGCAAAAAGAAGTGGTGCAGCGCATGGCCGCCAGCCCGGGCTGCAAGGACTATGGCCGCCTGTCGGTGATGCTGCAGTGGCGCTACCGCATCGAACATGTGCTGGACGTGCCGCCCGAGGCCTTCGACCCGCCGCCGCGCGTCGATTCGGCGGTGGTGTGCATGGTGCCGCTGCCGGCAGAGCAGGCCGCGCTGGTAGACGCCACGCGGCTGGGTGAACTGGTGGCCTGTGCCTTTTCGCAGCGGCGCAAGATCTTGCGCCACACGCTGGGGCGATGGATCGAACAGCAGGGGCTGCAGACGCCGTTTGATTTGCAGCGGCGGGCTGAAGAGGTGCCGGTGGAGGAATACCTGGCGTTGGCGCGGTTGGGTGCTGGCTGAGTCGTTTCTGCAGTCGAATCGCCGGCTGGTAGCTGGTGTGCGGTGGCTGGTGACTGGTGTGCGGTGGGCGCTCCACGGGTCGTGGCGGTCGCAAGCCGCCGGGGTGTGCTGCTCCGCTCATGTCATCCTTTGACAGCCTGACGGCTGTCAAATTCCTTCTTTACTTCGCTACGCAGCACACCCCGGCGGCTTGCTCATCCACTGTAGGGGCGGGAACACGGGTGGTGCGCCACGGCTGGTGGTTAGCCGCGGGCATCGGGTGGCCGCCGCAGCGAAGTAAAGAAGGAATTAGCCGGCCAACCGGCGGCGAAGGCTGAAAAGAGCGGAGGCGGCCACCCGATGCTCGCGGCGGCCGCCGCCCAAGCATGTACGCGGGGGCCGCAAACTCACCTATCGACGTTTCCGTTGGGTTCGGACAGTGACTCAGTCGTTGCTTGACTCCGCAGCCCCTCGCCACATCCCCGCATGCTGCAACAGCGCCAACACCCGTGCCATCACGTCTTGGCGGTAGGCCACCAGATCACGGCCTTCGTAGTTGTAGAAGCCGCTGGCCGTTTTCAAGCCCAGTTGGCCCTCGTCGAACAAGCGCCCCACGATGGGCGGCGCGGTGTAGCGGTCGGCACTGATGCTGCCGGCCATCTCGCGGCTGGCGTGGTGCAGGATGTCCACGCCGCCAAAGTCGATGAATTCGACCACGCCGATGGCGGCGAAACGCAGTCCCATGCCGTAGCGTGTGGCCTTGTCGATTTCTTCGGCGGTGGCCACGCCTTCTTCCACCATGCGCGCAGCTTCGTTCATCACCAGCGCCTGCAGCCGCGGCACGATGTAACCCGGCGTGGGGCCGCATACCACCGGCAGTTTGCCGATGCCCTCCATCAGTGTTTTGGTGCGCGCCAGCACATCGGGTGACAGCGCTGGGTGCGTGGACAGTTCAACCACCGGGATGATGTAAGCCGGGTTCAGCCAGTGCATGTTCAAGAAGCGCTCGGGCCGGTGTACCAGCGCGGTGAGTTGCGTCACCAGCATGCTGCTGGTGGTGCTGGTGATGATGGCGTCGTCGCGGCAGTGGCGGTTGATGGCGGCGAATGCGTCGCGCTTGGCGTCCAGGGTTTCGGGCACGCCCTCAAACAACAGTTCGGCCGCAGCGATCGCCGCTGGCGCGTCAGCTGCGGCCACCAGCTGCACACGTGCGGCCAGGGTGTGCACCTGGTCGGCACGCAAGGTGCCCAGTTGCACCAGGCTTTGCAGTGCGCCATGAACTTCTGCCGTTACTTCGGCTTGCAGCTGGGCCCAGGCCTCAGAAGTGCGCGGGCGCAGGTCCACCAGCGTGATGCGGTGGCCGGCGTAGGCAAAGGCGATGGCAATGCCGCGGCCCATGCGGCCCGCGCCGACGGCGCAAAAGCGGGCTGTGTGGTTGATGGGGGTATCCATCGTCAAGTCTCGCCATCGTGCAGCAGCTGCTGCAACTGGGCTTTGTCCATCGCAGCCAGGCTCAGCGCTTCCAGCGTGCGCGGGCCCTGGCGCAAGTCGCGGCCCAGGAAACCACCGACGATGGCCAGGATGCCCTGCGCGATCGGTGCGTCCACACCCGCCCAACGCGCCACACTGGCCAGCAAGGCCAGGCCGAGTTCGGTGTCTTCGGTGATGTAGCGGTGGCTGTGCAAGTCGATGTGTTCGCGCCAGTCGCCGCTTTTCTGCAGTTTTTTGTGCGCGTCGCCGTACATCCAGCGGTCGTTGTTGTAGTGGTCGGCCAGCGGGTAGTGTGGCGCGCTGTAACCCAGGGCTTCACGCACGGCGATGCGTTCCTGGTCCAGCCGGTCGGTGACGGC
>JANNMQ010000820.1:0-3274 GCA_031398045.1 Rubrivivax sp. | reverse complement strand
GCTGGCGGGTGATCTGATGAAGCGCGTGGCAACGCTGGCCCCCGACGTGAAACTGGACAAAGTGGTGGTCAGCGAAGCCGGCGCCAGTGTCTACAGCGCAAGCGAATTTGCCAGCAAGGAACTGCCCGAACTGGATGTCAGCCTGCGCGGCGCGGTCAGCATTGCACGCCGGCTGCAAGACCCACTGGCCGAGCTGGTGAAGATCGACCCGAAGAGCATCGGCGTGGGCCAGTACCAGCACGACATCAACCAAAGCGGACTGGCGCGCAGCCTGGACGCCGTGGTGGAAGACTGCGTGAACGCGGTGGGTGTGGACCTGAACACCGCCAGTGCGCCGCTGCTGTCGCGGGTGTCAGGCCTGAGCGCGGCGGTGGCCAGCAGCATCGTGCGCTGGCGCGATGCCCATGGCGCTTTCAAAAACCGCAAGCAGCTGCTCGACGTGGCAGGCCTGGGCCCGAAGACTTTTGAGCAGGCCGCCGGGTTCCTGCGCATACGCGATGGCGACAACCCGCTGGACATGACAGGCGTGCACCCCGAAACCTACCCCGTGGTGCAGAAAATGCTGGCCAGCACGCAACGCCCGGTGCAGGAACTGATGGGCCGCGCCGACGTGTTGCGCACCTTGAAACCCGATACTTTTGCCGATGAGCGCTTTGGCGCTATCACGGTGAAAGACATCATCACCGAGCTTGAAAAGCCCAGCCGCGACCCACGCCCCGATTTCGTGGTGGCGCGCTTCAACGAAGGCCTGTCCGATATCAAAGATCTGCAAAGCGGCATGGTGCTGGAAGGCACGGTCAGCAACGTGGCGCAGTTTGGTGCTTTTGTCGACTTGGGGGTGCACCAGGACGGGTTGATTCACGTCAGTCAACTGAGCAACAAATTCATCAGCGACGCGCGCGAGGTGGTGAAAACCGGGCAGGTGGTGAAGGTGCGGGTGTTGGAGGTGGACGTGGCGCGCAAGCGCATCAGCCTAACAATGAAAATGGACGCCGCTGCGCCCGACGCGAGACCGAAGGCGGGTGCGGGTGGTGACAACCGCTACACACCCGCTGCGCGTGATCATCGTGCGCGTTCAGCGCCTGCGCCCGCAGCCCCCACAGGCAGCGCGATGGCCGAGGCCTTCGCCAAGCTGCAAGGGCGGCGTTGATCAGAGCGCTTGCCGCGGCAGGCTGGCTGCAGGTGCTGGCCGCAGTGCCCACGGGTGCTGCTGCGCAGGCTGCGCCCTCATCCGCACCCGCACCCGCACCCGCCCCCAGATCTGAAGAGCCCGCCCAGAGCATCGTCATAGAAGGTCGCGCCGCCAACGAAGCGGAAGAGCGCCGCCTGGCCACTGCCGGCATCACCGTGGTGGGCAGGGACGAACTGGACCAGTACGGCGACACCAGCGTGCTGGACGTGTTGCAGCGGCTGCCCGGTATCAGTGTGGAGGGCGGCACGCCGCGCATGCGCGGCATGGGCGAGGGCTACACGGTGATCTTGCTCAATGGTGAACCAGCGCCGCCGGGCTTTTCGATGGACACGCTGGCGCCGGCTGACATCGAACGCATCGAAGTCACCAAAGGCCCGACGGCTGAACATGGCGGCGCGGCGGGTGTTATCAACATCATCCTGCGTGTACCGCCCAAGTTGCGCCAACGCGAAGCGCGGTTTTCGGGTGGTTATCGCGACGTCAAACCGCAGGGCAACATCAGCCTGAGTTGGGGTGACCGGCTGGGTGGCGCCACCGGTGTTGCAGGTGCCCCATCGGCACCCGACGCCAGCGCGCAGACGCTGGGCTTTTACCTGCCGCTGGCGGTCTACACCTGGGCCCATGGCGGCACGCTGGACGTGCAGCGCAGCAGCCGGCTGCGCAGTGGCGACGTGGTTCAGCAGGCCGTCACCGGGCACGACGAATGGCTGGGCTACGGCCTGAGTTTCAGCCCGCGGCTGGACTGGAAACTGAACGCCTTCGACAGTCTGCAGCTGCAGGTTTTTGTGCAAGCCAACCACAGCGACAACCACGCCTGGCGCCAGACGCAGGTGCTGCAAGGCCCGCCCGTGGCCAGCGTGGCCGACGAGAGCCACAGCCTGGGCGCGTGGCGCTTGCAGCGTGCCAACGTGCAGTGGCAGCGCCGCTGGGCCAGCGGAGCGCGGCTGGAACTGAAGGCGGGCGTCCAGGGCTCGCTGGCGCACAACGCGGGCCTTGGGCAATCGTTTGGCGCCAGCGGGGCTGCCACCACCTTTCGGCAGTCCACCAGCAGCAACCGCGACGGCAACACCACCCAGGGTGGGCGCTGGCGCTTGCCGCTGGCCGACACCCACACGCTGGCGCTGGGCTGGGACCTGGAGCAACGCCAGCGCCGGGAGCTGAGCCGCCTGATTGAAAACGGCGTTGAAAGAATCACCGGCAGTTTGGGAGTGCCCTTCACGGCCGACGTGCAGCGCACGCGCCTGTTTGTGCAGGACGAATGGGCGCCTGCTGCTGGCTTCAGCGCGCTGCTGGGCTTGCGTGCCGAAGCTTTGCGCATCCACGCCAGCGGCCCTGCACAGAACCACCTGAATAACAGCACCACGCTGGCGCCGGTGCTGAACCTGCGCCACGCGGTGGATGGGCCGGGCAAGCGGCTGCTGCGGCTGGGTTTGTCGCGCAGCCTGCGTGTGCCTGACATCGGTACGTTGATGCCGCGCTATGCGCTCAACGGCACCTACGAACGCGAGATCAGCAACACGCCGCTGGCCGCCGACAGCGCCGGCAACCCTCAGTTGCAGCCCGAACGCGCCACGGGCGCCGACCTGGCCATCGAACAACACCTGGACGGCGGCGGTGTGCTCAGCGCCAGTGTGTTTCACCGCCGCATCGATGGCCTGATACGCCGTCGCATTGGGCTGGAAACAGGCGCAGACGCCTCGGTGCCGGCCAGTGTGGCGCGCTGGGTGTCGCGGCCTGTCAACTTTGGTCGTGCGCGCAGCAGTGGGCTGGAGCTGGAGATCAAGGGCAACGCGGAGCAACTGCTGCCCCGTGCGTGGCAGTTGACGCAGGCCTGGCGTCCATGGAATCTGCGGGCCTCGCTGTCGTTGTACAGGTCCCGTGTGGAGCTGGTGGACGACCCTGAGGCCCGGCTGGAAGGCCAGCCGCCCTGGCGCGCCGGTGTGGGCTTTGACCGCAGTGCCGATGCCAAAAAAGGCGAGGCCCTCAGCTTCGGTGCCAACTTCAGCGTCGTGCCGGCCTTTTCAACCCAGCAAAGCGACCTGCAGCGCATCTCGCGCGGCGCCGCGCCGCGGCTGGACGCTT
>JANNMQ010000776.1:0-7889 GCA_031398045.1 Rubrivivax sp. | reverse complement strand
TGGCGCCCGCCGCGGGCATCGGCTGGCCGCCTCCGCTCATGTCATCCTTCACCGGCCGATGGCCGGTGAATTCCTTCTTTACTTCCCTGCGGCGGCCACCCGATGCCCGCGGCTATCCACCGGCCGCAGCCTGTCTGGAAGGTGTGACGACTCTGGTAGTGGCCACCACCTACCGCCGCATCAGCAACAACGCGCCACCGATGATCAGCGCCGCCGAGGCTAACGTCCACACGGTGGGTACCTCGCCAAACAGGCCGTAGCCCAGCAGGGCCGCCCACACCAAGCCGGTGTACTCCATCGGCGCAGCGCGGCTGGCTTCGATGTGGCTGAAGGCCCAGGTGATGCACAACAAACCGCCGGTGGCCAGTGCACCCATCAGCACGACCATCGGTAGGTCGGCCCACAGCATGGGTTGCCAGCGCAGCGCCGCAGGTGCCGACAGCAGCAACAGCGGCAGCAGGTTCTGCACCAGCAGGATGGTCCACAGCGCATCACGCTGTGCCTGGTGGCGGGCCAGCACCACCACGCCTGCGTAAGCCACTGCCGATGCGCCGGCTGCAGCCATGCCGGCGATGCGCAGGCTGCTGCCGGGCGTGGCACTGGCCGTCCATTCGGGCCACAGCGCCACGGCGGCGCCGGCGGCGCCCAAAGCCAGTGCCAGCCAGATCCAGCGTGAGGGCCGTTCCTTCAGCGCCAGCATCGCCAGCAGTGAAATGAACAGCGGCGCGGTGTAGCCCACCGCCACGGCCTGCACCAACGGCAGCAGCGTCAGGCTGTGAAACCAACCCAGCAGTGCCAGCAGCAGCAAGCCGCTGCGCAGCGCATGCAGACGCCAGCTGGCACGTGCCGGCATTGGCGTCCTGAACCAGACCCACAGCGGCAGCGCAAACAACGAACCGGCGGCAAAGCGCAGGAAGGTGAGCTGCAGTGCGTCAAAACGATGCGCCAGCGTCTTCACAGTGGCGTCCATGCCGATGAACAGCGCTGCCGCCAGCGCCGCTGCCGCCAGTGCAGCTGCCGGGTGTGGGGTCAGACTGGTTGCCGGAGCTGTTGCGAGGCTGGCAGTGGGTTCAGACAAGGAAGCCACGCTCGCGCAGCAGCGCTTCGATGTCGGCGGAAAATGCGGCGAAAAGGTCGGGGTCGTACTTGATCTTGCTGGTGTCGTACTGCGCCAGCGTCTCGATGCCCAGTTCCTGCCAGGCCGCCACCATCTCGGGGCCCATCACCAGGTAGCGCTCAGGGCCGCGGCGTTCGCGCTCGCCAGGGCGCTCCTGGTAGGCGCGAATCGAACGGTGCGCGCCCGTCAGTGCCGCGCATGCTGCGGCGGCCGCGGTGGCCGCGGGGGTGGCTAGCGTGGTGGCCGCTGGTGTCTGGGTGTCCACGGGGGCCGGTACAGGTTCAGGCCTGCGCCTGCATGGCAGCCACCGTGTCGCGTATCAGGTGCCCGGCAATCGAAAATCGCGGCGGTATCTGCGGCAGCGCATCCACAGGGAACCACTGCGCGTCGGCAATTTCGTCGGCCTGCGGCACGATGTCGCCGCCAGCCCAGCGTGCCGTGAAGGCCACCATCAGGCTGTTCGGGAACGGCCAGCTCTGGCTGCCGAAGTAGCGCAGGTCTTGCACCCGCACACCCACTTCTTCGGCCACCTCGCGGTGCAGGCACTGTTCTATCGATTCACCGGCTTCAACAAAACCGGCCAACGCGCTGTACATCTGGTTGACGAAGTGTGGTGCACGCGCCAGCAGCAGTTCGCCAGGACGCCAGACCAGTGCCATCATGGCCGGGCTGATGCGCGGGTAGGCCGTGTGGCCACAGGCCGGGCAGCGGCGCGCACGCTCGCCCAGCTGGTGCTCGGTGGGTGTGCCGCAGGCGCCGCAATACCGGTGCGTGCGGTCCCAGTCCAGCACCTGCGCAGCGCGGCCAGCCACGCCTGCCAACGGCGTGGCCAGGCTTATCATCGCCGAGCGCAGCGGCACCAGTCGCCAGCCTGCAGGCGCCGCAGGCAAGCGCAGGGCCCAGCAGTCCAGCCCGTCCAGGCGGCCCAGGTAGTGGCGGGCTTCGGCCAGCAGTTGCCAGTCGGCGGGTTCAGTGGGCTGTAGTGGGCTGTCGACGCCTTCGGGCAGCAGCAGTTTGCCGTCGACGAAGCACAGGCTCCAGTGCTGTTCGGTGGGTGAGCCCAGCAGTGTGATGGCGGGTGTGAATTGCATGGCTGACATCATGCCAAACTACATCACCGCACCCAGCTGCCAGGGCACAAATTCATTCTGGCCGTAACCGTGCAGTTCGCTCTTGGTGCTGCGGCCCGAAGCGGTGGCCAACATCAACTGGAAGATGCGCTCACCCACCGCGTCCACCGTGTCAAGCCCCTCCACGATGCCGCCACAGTCGATGTCGATGTCGTCTTCCTGCTTGCGCCACAGCGCGGTGTTGGTGCTGAGCTTCAGTGAAGGCGACGGCGCGCAGCCGTAGGCCGAACCGCGCCCAGTGGTGAAGCAAATGAGGTTGGCGCCACCCGCCACCTGGCCCGTGGCCGACACGGGGTCGTAGCCGGGTGTGTCCATGTAGACAAAACCCTTGGCGTTGATGGTTTCAGCAAACTCCACCACGTCGACCAGGTTGGTGGTGCCGCTTTTGGCAATCGCGCCCAGGCTCTTTTCCAAAATCGTGGTCAGGCCACCGGCCTTGTTGCCGGCCGAGGGGTTGTTGTCCATCTGCATGCCGTTGCGGGCGGTGTAATTTTCCCACCAACGGATGCGTGCGCGCAATTTGTCCGACACGGCGGTGCTCACTGCGCGGCGCGTCAGCAGGTGTTCGCCCCCGTAGATTTCCGGCGTTTCGCTCAGCACGGCGGTGCCGCCGTGGCGCACCAGGCGGTCCACCGCGGCGCCTAACGCCGGGTTGGCACTGATGCCGCTGTAGCCGTCACTGCCCCCACATTGCAGGCCCACCACCAGGTGGCTGGCCGGTACCGCCACCCGCTGCACCTGGTTGGCATGTGGCAGCAGGCGCTTGATCTCTTCAATGCCGCGCGCCACCGTCTTGGCCGTGCCGCCCGTGTCCTGGATGTTGAAGGTGACGAGCCCCGCGCCTTCCTGCAAGCCCTCTTGCGCCACCAGGCCCTGTATTTGATTGGTCTCGCAGCCTAAACCCACCACCAGCACGCTGTGGAAATTGGCGTGCCGTGCATAACCACCCAGCGTGCGGCGCAGCACCTGGAGTTCTTCGCCATCAGCGGCGGTGGCACAGCCCATGCCGTGGGTGAGTGCCACCACGCCGTCAACATGCGGAAATGCGGCCAACATTTCGGGGTGGATGTCGCGTCTGAAGTGGTCCGCAATGGCGCGCGCAGCAGTGGCGCTGCAGTTCACGCTGGTCAGCACGCCGATGTAGTTGCGCGTGGCCACGCGGCCGTTAGGGCGCTTGATGCCCATGAACGTGGCAGGTTCTGCCTCATAGGCTGTTGGCGTGGCGCCAGCCCCGGGTTCATGTGTGCGCTCGAAGTTGCTGAAGGCCAGGTTGTGCGTGTGCACATGTTGTCCCGCAGCGATGGGCTGGGTGGCGGTGCCGATGATCTGGTTGTAGCGCCGCACGGCCTGGCCGGCCGCGATGTGGCAGGTGGCCAGCTTGTGGCCCGGCGGCACCAGTCCGGTGACGGTGATGCCCTCTTCAGCCACCACCGTGCCACCCAGCAACTGGCGGCGGGCGATGACGACGTTGTCGGCGGGGTGGATGCGGATGTGGGGTGTCATGCGATGTCCAGGGTTTGCTCCCTTTCCCTGTGGGGGAGAGGGAATCAATTCAGCCGTCGATCAGTTCCGGGTCCCAGGCGTGTACGACCTGCCGCTGGTTGCCCAATTTCTCAATGGCCAATGTCATCACGTCGCCGGGCTTCAGGTACACCGGAGAGGGTTTGTGCCCCAGGCCCACACCCGGCGGCGTGCCGGTGGTGATCAGGTCGCCCGGGTTCAGCGTCATGAACTGACTGAGATGGCTGACGATCTGCGCCACCGAGAAGATCATGGTCTTCGTGTTGCCAGTCTGGTAGCGCTTGCCGTTCACGTCCAGCCACATGGCCAGGTTGTGCACGTCACCCACTTCGTCGGTGGTCACCAGCCAGGGGCCGGTGGGGCCAAAGGTGTCGCAGCCCTTGCCCTTGTCCCACTGGCTGCCGCGTTCCAGCTGGTATTCGCGTTCAGACACGTCATTCACCACGCAGTAGCCGGCCACATTTGCTAACGCATCTGCTTCACTGACGTAACGCGCGCGGCTGCCGATGACCACGCCGAGCTCCACTTCCCAGTCGCTTTTCACCGACCCCTTGGGCAGCACCACCGGGTGGTTGCAACCCACCGCACTGTCTACCGTCTTCGTGAACACGATCGGCTCTTTGGGGATAGGCATGTTGGATTCGGCCGCGTGGTCGGCGTAGTTCAGGCCGATGGCAATGAACTTGCCCATGCCTTTCCAGGGCACGGCCAGGCGGCCCTGGGGCACTATCGGCAGTCGTTCCAGGTTGATGGCTTGCAGGGCAGCCAGGCCCTGCGGCGACAGTGTCGCGGGCGTGATATCGGCCATCAGGCTCGAAAGGTCACGCACCTGGCCATTGGCATCCAGCAGACCGGGTTTTTCTAGCCCCTTGGGGCCGTGGCGCAGCAGTTTCATGGAGGTTTCCTTTCAAGGAGCTGGGGGTTGGTTGATGATTCAAGTCTGATCAAAGTGTCCAGCCGCCATCGACAAGTGCCGCCGTGCCGGTGGTGAAACGCGATTCATCGCTGGCCAGGTGCACCGCCAGCGCGGCCACTTCTTCGGCCGTGCCCAGGCGTCCCATGGGTTGGCGGGCAATGAACATCGCTTCCACCTGCTGCAGCGTCTGGCCGCTGCTCTTGGCCAGCGCTTTGATGCGATCGCGCAGTGAGGGCGATTCCACGGTGCCCGGGCAGATGGCATTGCAGCGCACACCCTGGGTGATGAAGTCCAGCGCCACCGATTTGGTCAGCCCGATGACGGCGGCTTTGGTGGCACCGTAGACAAAGCGGTTGGCTGCCGCCTTCACGCTGCTGGCGCCCGATGCCACGTTGATGATCGAGCCAACGCCTTGCGCCAGCATAGCCGGCACAAAAGCCTTGATGGTGCGGAACATTGAACGTGCGTTCAGGTCGAAGGCCTGGTCCCACTGTTCTTCGGTGCAGTCCAGCACACTGCCGTGGTGCACAAAACCGGCGCCGTTGAAGAGCACGTTGACTTGGTGGTGGCGCGCGGCTGCCGCTTGGATGGCGGCAAGGTCCAGCACGTTGAGCTGTTCGGTCACAAATCCGTCTTCGGATTTCAGGCCCGTCAGCAGTTCAAGGCGCAGGTCGGTGGCGATCACGCGCGCGCCCTCGCGCGCAAAGGCCTCGGCCACGGCGCGGCCTATGCCTTGGCCGGCAGCCGTGACAAATGCGGTTTTGCCTTGCAGTCTTGCAGTCATGGTGTTCTCGGTGGGTTCAAAGGGTTGTGGTCAGTGCGGTGTGGTGGGCGTAGCGGCCCTGAGAGCGTTGCAAGTGGCGCTGCATGGCGCGGCGCGCGCCGTCGGCGTCGCGCGCGGCGATGGAGTCCACCACGGTGTGGTGCTCGGCCAGCGCCATGCGCCAGGTCTTGGCATTTTCAAAATGCTGGCCAAAGGTTTCAAACAGGGGGTTGTTGCGCTCGTCGTACAGGTCGGTGACGCTGCGCAACAGCGGCGCGTTGTCGGCAGCGGCGGCCACAGCCAGGTGAAATTCACGGTCGCTGTGGATGGGCATGCTGCCGGCGGTGATGTCACTGGCCATCTGCGCCAGCACTTCGCGCAGCTGGGTCACCTGTGCCTTGGACATGCGGCGCGCAGCGATGGCGGCCAGTTCACCTTCCAGCAACTGGCGCGCGCGGATGATCTCGAAGGGGCCGTAGGCGTTGCCCACACCGCGCCGCGCGCCGTCGCCCGAACCCGACTTGGGCGGTGCCAGCACGAGCACGCCGCTGCCCACGCGCACATCCACCAGGCCTTCAACTTCCAGCGCAATCAGCGCCTCGCGCACCGAAGGGCGCGACACCCCCAGCTGTGCCGCCAGTTCGCGTTCGGCCGGCAAGCGACTGCCCACGGGGTATTCACCCTGTTGGATCAGGCTGCGCAGCTGGTCGGCAATCTGGCGGTACAAGCGCCGCGGCTCGATGGCCTGGATGGGCATGGTGGGTGACTGGGCGGTTGTGGCCAAGTGGTCAGGCCAATGAACCATTCGCGATGCTAACCCGGCCGCCAGCACCCCGCACTGGGCGCGCGGCCTGTGCGTGCAGCCTGTGCGTGCGGCCAGTGCGTGCGGCATATGGGATTTGCCGCTACCGTTGCATATCTTGCGCATCCTGTGCAGATCAGAGGACGAAAATGAGCGACGGCACAACTTACATGCCCCCCACGGTGTGGACCTGGAACAAGGAAAACGGGGGGCGCTTTGCCAACATCAACCGCCCCACAGCGGGCGCGCGCTTTGAAGCCGAATTGCCCGTCGGCCGCCACCCGCTGCAGTTGTATTCGATGGCCACGCCCAATGGCGTGAAGGTGACGGTGATGCTGGAAGAATTGCTGGCGCTGGGGCATGCGGGCGCCGAATACGACGCTTGGCTGGTGGCCATCAACGAAGGCACGCAGTTTGGCAGTGGCTTTGTGGCCGTCAACCCCAATTCGAAGATCCCCGCGCTGATGGACCGCAGCGGGCCGCAGCCGATACGTGTTTTTGAAAGCGGCGCCATCCTGCTGTACCTGTCGGAAAAATTTGGCGGTGCTTTTGTGCCCAGCGGCACAGCAGAGCGCGCTGAATGCCTGTCGTGGCTGATGTGGCAGATGGGCAGCGCACCGTTCCTGGGCGGCGGCTTTGGTCACTTCTACGCCTATGCGCCCAGCAAAATGGAATACCCCATCGACCGCTACGCGATGGAAGTGAAGCGCCAACTGGATGTGCTGGACCGCCGGCTGGCCGAAAGCCCTTACCTGGCCGGCGACACCTACACCGTGGCCGACATGGCGGTTTGGCCCTGGTACGGCACGCTGGTGAAGGGCCAGTTGTACGAGGCCGGCGTGTTTTTGCAGGTGCAGGAATACCGGCATGTGCTGAGGTGGACCGACGCGATAGCCGAGCGCCCCGCCGTCCGCCGCGGCCGCATGGTGAACCGCACCTGGGGCCAGCCCAGCAGCCAGCTGCATGAACGGCACGGGGCGTCGGACTTTGACACCCAGACCGCAGACAAACGCCCGCCTGCAGCCTGAGACTTAACAAGCAAGGACACCATCTCTATGTTGACCCTGTACGACTGCGCCACCGCACCCAGCCCGCGCCGGGCGCGCATTTTCCTGGCCGAAAAAGGCCTGCAGCACGACACGGTGCAGATCGACCTGCGCAGCGGCGAACAGATGGGTGCTGCCTACCGTGCCCTGAACCCACAGTGCACGGTGCCGGCGCTGCGCAGCGAGGAAGGTGCCTTGCTGACCGACAACGCGGCCATTGCCGCCTACCTGGAAGCCCAATACCCGCAGCCGCCGCTGCTGGGCCAAACGCCGCTGGAAAAAGCCGAAGTCGCCAGCTGGAACTGGCGCATCGAATTTGAAGGCCTGTTGGCGATCGCCGAAGCACTGCGCAACAGCGCCCCCGCCATGGCCAACCGCGCACTGCCCGGCCCTGTGGACTACGCGCAGATACCGGCACTGGCGCAGCGCGGCCTGCAACGTGTGCAGCAGTTTTTTGTGCTGCTGGATGCACACCTGGCGCAGCGGGCTTTTGTGGCTACGCAGGCTTTCAGCGTGGCCGACATCACGGCCGTGGTGGCGGTTGACTTTGCCCGCGTGGTGAAGGTCAAACCCGGGCCTGAGCACCCCCATCTG
>JANNMQ010000738.1:0-2608 GCA_031398045.1 Rubrivivax sp. | reverse complement strand
GCCCGTGAATTGGAGGGCGTGGTGTCGGCGATGCTGGAAGCCGGCATCTGGCGGCCGTTCAGCAGCACCAGGTTGTAGTCGGGCCCGACACCGCGCACGGTGACCTTCGAGCCTTCGCCGATGGAACGGTCGAAGGACACGCCGCTGATGCGCTGCAGCGATTCGGCCAGGTTGGTGTCGGGGAACTTGCCGATGTCTTCGGCCGAGATGCCGTCCACCACGCCCTGCCCGTCGCGCTTCAGCGCCAACGACGAGATCATGCTGGCGCGTATGCCCTTGACGACGATGACCTGTGTTCCCGCGTCGGCAGGTGCCGCGGCCTGCTGCGCCAAGGCGCCGCCAGCACCTGCAACCGTCATTGCGCAGGCGGCAGCCAGCTGGGTGACGCGGAATGTCGGGCGGCTGGCCCGCAGGCTGCGGTGCGGGTGGGTGGCTTGACTCACGGCGTCTCCAAGAAAGTCTCTGTCGAGTTGGGGCTCTGCGGTCGGTCCTCGATCGGAGACCGGCACACGCCGGGCCGTGCCACTGGCGGGTGCAGGGTCCGAAGTGAAAGCGCTTTCATGAATCTACTTGCGTCGGCATGACTTGTGTCCTAGTGGATCTACGGGGGTCACGGGCGCTCACACATCCAGCGCATCACTGAAGCCGACGTCCTTTTGCCGCCTGTGTGTCACTTCATGGTGGCTGATGGCAGCGCCAAGCCTGCCAGCGGGAGCTGGCCATACGCCGTCAGGCGCCGGCAGGGCAGAGCAAAAAAACCTCGATCATGTCGGCCTGAGCGGCCACGCGGGCTTCAAAGGGCTGCAGGGCCGGGGTTTCCACACAGGCCGCAAAGGCGGCTCCCAGGCCAAACAGCCAGTCTTCAAAGCTGCCGTCGTGGTGGTTGAAGACGACGCCGTCTTTGACCGTGCAGCCGTCAACCAGGCCATCGGGATAAACCTTGAAGTGGCGCAGGTTGGCCTGCAGCAGGCGCTGTGCAAGCGGCCCCGGCTGCCGGGCCCTTTCGAAGGCGTAGAGGTAGGCGTCGGCAACCATCACGTCTTCGTGGCAGGACAACACACCGTCGCGGCTGGCCGCGGCCAACAAGGCGGCGTGTTGCAGCAGCAGCAGCCCCTCGGCCGATGTTTTGCCGCCGGCGTCGCAAAAGCCTCGGTTGGGGTTGTCACCTTCTGCATTCAGACGCGTACCCGCTGCGAAACCGGTGCTGTTCACCAGCGGCAGCAGTGTCAGTTGCACTCCGTCCAGTGCGCTGGGCTGCACGCGCTGCAGGCAGCGCAGCAAGCCCCAGGGCCCGGCAGGTTCTTCGCCGTGGAAACCACAGGCCACCAGACGCTGTTGCGCAGCGCCAGCCGTCTTGCCAGCAGCTCGGGTCAGCATGTTGAGCGGCATGCCCAAAACCGTGCCCAGCACTTGCTGCTGCAAACCCAGGCGCGCCACCTCCACGTCGAGCAAACCTTGCCACAAACGCAGGTCGTTGCTGCGGGCTTCGGCGGGCAAGCCCCAGCCGGTGGGCAAAGGCCAAATCCAAGGCTGGCGGCCGTCTCTGGGGGCTGTGTGTCGCATGGGCGTGTGCAGACTACACCAGCTCTGTCCGCTGCTGCATGCGTTGCCCCGCTGCGAACCCGGGCTGCTGACCGGTGCTGATGGAGCGCCAGGCTGGTTATGGCACAGCTCTTGCACCTCGCACTGGGGTGCAAACCCCCAAGCGATCACCCGGCACCAGAGCCGCCAGGCAGCACAACCGTGCAGCTGTAGCGCCCCCGCCTGCGGCCGACCCCGCGCCGTTGCGTGTGTTGGTGGTGGACGATGGAGCGCGCCGCGGCACGTTGATCCGTGACGAGCTCACCAAGCTGGGCCACTGGGTCGTGGAGGTGATGGACTCGGCCCTGACCCTGCACGACTGTGTGTTGCGTCTGCAGCCTGACGTGGTGATCGTGGACGCCGAGTCGCCTTCGCGCGACACGCTGGAAAATCTGGCCACCGTCAGCAGCACCTGCCCGCGGCCGGTGGTTGTGTTCAGCGAAGACGCCAGCCAGGGCCCGATGCAGGCGGCGTTGAAGGCCGGTGTCAGTGCGTACGTGATTGCGGGTCTGCAACCTGAACGTCTGTGGCCAGTGCTGCAGGTGGCGTTGGCACGTTTTGAACAAGAACGTCAGCTGCGCGATCAGCTGGGCCATGCACAGCTGCAACTGTCTGACCGCAAACTGGTGGACCGCGCCAAGGGCATCCTGATGGACGACGTGGGGTTGACGGAAGAGCAGGCTTTTCGACACCTGCAGAAACTGGCGATGGACCGTGGGCAGCGCATGGCCGAGGTGGCGCAGCGGGTCGTCGATGCGCGGTCACTGTTGCGGCCGCAGGTCTGAGAGGGGACCGAGCAAGCGCCTGCGCGCTTGCGAGTGCTGCACGAAGGCCCGGACCCTCTGTGGTCTGGGCTGAGGCCTTCAGATTTGCTGCAGTGCACCAATCGTGCGCTTGATGCACGGTTGTGGAGCGCTGATGTGGTGCGTGGGCTTGGGCGCAGTCTTGGCGCATCACGTGAGGTGGCGGGCCTTGGCTTTGGGGTGACCGATTCCGCTCATGTCATCCTTCGTCAGCCTGCGGCTGC
>JANNMQ010000681.1:0-3258 GCA_031398045.1 Rubrivivax sp. | reverse complement strand
TGGTGATTTCGGTTTCACCAGACACCGTGGAAACCACGGCCGGGTTGCCGCCGTCATAGGTGACGTGGCGGTACTTCACACCCGTGGCCTTGGCAATGGCCTCCATCGCAAAGTGGCCCGATGAACTGTTGCCGGCGGTGGCCACCGACACCGGCTTGGCCTTCATCGCTTCCAGCAACTGCGGAAAGTTCTGGTACGGCGTGGCCGGGTTGGCGCTGACGATGGACACGTTGGTCACGGCCAGGAACAGATGGAAGTCGTCGACCTTGCTGTTGATCATGCCCAGCACCGGGTAGGTGCCCAGTTGTTTGGCAGCACCTGCCGTCCAGGTGTAGCCGTCCTTGGGCGCGTCCATGGCCGCTTTGGTGCCGATCGAGCCGGCGCCGCCGGGCTGGTTGACGACGACGATCTTCTGGCCCAGGCCGGTTTCGATTTCAGACGCTGCCAGCCGCGTCACCTGGTCGGTAGCGCCACCCGCCGCCCAGGGCACGATGATGGTGATGGGTTTGGTGGGTTTCCACTGCGCCGCTGCGCCGCTGCTGGCCAGTGCCAGCAGGGCCACGGCGCCCAGCATGCGGCCCAAGGCTGCGCGTCGGTAGGAACGTTGAAGGTTCTTCATCTGCGGTCTCCTGTTGTGCTGGGCTGCCAGGCGCCAGCGTGTTCACCAAACGGTGAATCTTAGGCACAGTTGGTGCCCCAGGGCAATGTCAGGAAAACGCCAACAGGGTCATGCGCCCGGGCTGTCGGGTTGAAAGCGCACGCCGCATGCAGTGGGCATGCGCGCCGGCTTTCAGCCCCGCACCAGGTAGCCCAGCACCAGGTCGGTCATGTGAGACAGCCGCTCCACCTGCGCCTTGGCGGTCAACAGGTCGCGCCCGAAGATGGTGCTCAGCGTGTGGCAGTTGCCCAGGTAGAAGTACGACAGCCCGGCAATCGAGATGTACAGCTGCACCGGGTCCACGCCGGCGCGGAACAACCCCGCCTTGTGGCCGCGCTCCAGCACGTCGGCCAGCAGTTGCACAAAGGGTGAATGCAGGCTGCGGATGTGGGACGACTGCTTCAGGTGGCGCGCCTTGTGCAGGTTTTCGCTGTTCAGCAGCGTCAGGAATTCCGGGTGCTCGATGTAGTAATTCCAGGTGAAGGCGGTCAGGCGGCGGATGGCCTCGATGGGTTCCACCTGCGCCAGGTTCAGTTCGCCTTCACGTGTACGGATGTCTTGGTAGGCACGTTCCAGCACAGCCAGAAACAGGCTGTCCTTGTCGGCGAAGTAGTAGTAGATGAGGCGCTTGTTGACGCCCGCACGTTCGGCCATGCGGTCCATGCGCGCGCCGCCCAGCCCGTATTCCGCAAATTCATCCCGTGCCGCCTGCAGGATGTCGCGTTGCGAACGGTCGGCGTCACGGGGTCGGGGCTCGGATGCGGTCGGTGCAGGGCCAGGCAGTGCGGCTCTGGCAGCCACCAGCGCACCGGCGGCTGGGGTTTTGCGTGGGGCAGCAGGTTTGGTGCTCATCGGCTGCGGGATTCACCGTTTGTTGAAGTGCAAGAGCATAGCCAACCCGGCAGCCTGGCAGTGGCCAGCAGCAGGCCGGTGGGCTGCCACAGCGGCTGAAAAAAAGGGGCCAGCACTGCTGCTGGCCCCCCGGCTGAAAAATGGTCACCCCGCCGCGACGGAGTGACTTCTGATCCGCCTACTGCAGCTTGACCTCGACCCGGCGTGCCTCGGCCATGTCGCCAGTGCCGGTGACGGTTTCTGGCTTCAACAGCTCGACCTTGTCTTCGGCCACGCCGGCCTTGGTCAGCACATTGCGCACGGCAAAGGCGCGCTGTTTGGCCAGTTCGGCGTTTTTCGCCGGGTCGCCTGATGCATCGGTGTAGCCGCTGAGCACGGCCTTCTTGCCTTGGCCCACACCGGCCACCACTTCCAACAGCGCGTTGGCGGCACCTTCGGCCACATCAGCCTTGCCGGACGCGAAATAGAACTTCACGACGCCGTTTTCGGTCTTGATGTAGGCGCCTGCAGGGGCGGGCGCCGCCGTGGCGGCAGCCGGTGCCGCCGCCACGGCCGGGGCCGCCACGGTAGCTGCAGGCGCCTTGGTGGTGCCGGGCAACAGCGGCACGATGAGCAGCGCCACGATGTTGATGATCTTGATCAGCGGGTTGACGGCCGGGCCGGCGGTGTCCTTGTAGGGGTCGCCCACGGTGTCGCCGGTGACGGCGGCTTTGTGTGCTTCACTGCCTTTGCCACCGTGGTGGCCGTCTTCGATGTATTTCTTGGCGTTGTCCCAGGCGCCGCCGCCGGTGCACATCGAGATGGCCACAAACAGGCCGGTCACGATGGTGCCCATCAGCAGGCCACCCAGCGCCGCAGCACCCAGCGTCAAGCCCACCACCACCGGCACCACCACGGGCAGCAGCGAAGGCACGATCATTTCCTTGATGGCAGCCGTGGTCAGCATGTCCACCGCAGCGCTGTAGTCGGGCTTGCGCTTGCCGGCCATGATCTGACCGTCTTTGAACTGGCGGCGCACTTCAACCACCACCGAGCCTGCAGCGCGGCCCACGGCTTCCATGGCCATGGCGCCAAACAGGTAGGGGATCAGACCGCCGATGAAGAGGCCGACGATGACCTTCGGGTCGCTGAGGTCGAACGACACGCTCATGCCGCGGCCTTCCAGCGAATGGGTGTAGTCGGCAAACAGCACCAGCGCCGCCAAGCCCGCTGAACCGATGGCGTAGCCCTTGGTGACGGCTTTCGTGGTGTTGCCCACGGCGTCCAGCGGGTCGGTGATGTCGCGCACGCTCTTCGGCAGCTCGGCCATTTCGGCGATGCCACCGGCGTTGTCGGTGATGGGGCCGTAAGCGTCCAGCGCCACCACGATGCCGGCCATGCTGAGCATGGCGGTGGCCGCGATGGCAATGCCGTACAGGCCGCCCAGGCTATATGAAGCCAGGATGGCCGCGCAGACAAACAGCACGGGCCAGGCGGTGGAGCGCATCGACACACCCAGGCCGGCAATGATGTTGGTGCCGTGGCCGGTGGTGGAAGCCTGTGCAATATGCTGCACCGGGCTGTACTGGGTGCCGGTGTAGAACTCGGTGATCCACACCAGCGCGGCCGTCAGCACCATGCCCACCAGGCAGCTGAGCCACAGCCCCATCGCACCGACCTGCTTGCCGCCGATGTCGATGGTCTGCGGGAACATCGCCGCGGTGACGAAGTAGAACGCGATCAGGCTCAGCACGCCCGACACCGCCAGG
>JANNMQ010000679.1:0-2685 GCA_031398045.1 Rubrivivax sp. | reverse complement strand
CGGCTGGACGCCCAGGCCATCATGGCCGCGCTGACCCACGACACCATCGAAGACTGCGGCATCACAAAGGTCGAGCTGATCGAAAAATTTGGCGCACCCACGGCCGATCTGGTGGACGGCCTGACCAAACTGGACAAGCTGCACTTCAGCACCCGCGAAGAAAGCCAGGCCGAGAGTTTTTCGCAAAATGCTGCTGGCGATGTCGCGCGACGTGCGTGTCATCCTCATCAAGCTGGCCGACCGCTTGCACAACATGCGCACCATGCAGGCCATGGCGCCGGCGCGGCGCCAGCGCATCGCCCGCGAGACCCTGGAGATCTACGCCCCCATCGCGCACCGGCTGGGCCTGAACCAGATGTACCGCGAACTGCAGGACCTGTGTTTCGAGCTGCTGCACCCCTGGCGCCATGCGGCACTGGCCAAGGCCGTGCTGCGTGCACGCGGCCACCGCCGCGACATCGTGTCGCGCATCCAGAAAGACATCGAAGCCGCGTTTGCGCGCCAGAAGGTCAAGATGCAGGTCAGCGGGCGCGAAAAGACCATCTACTCGATCTATCGCAAGATGCGTGACAAACACGCGGGTTTTGCGCAGGTCAGCGACATTTTTGGCTTTCGCATCGTGGTGCCCGCACCGTTGGACTGTTACCTCGCGCTGGGCCTGCTGCACCAGCTGTACCAGCCGGTGCCAGGGCGCTTCAAAGACTACATCGCCATACCCAAGACCAATGGCTACCAGAGCTTGCACACCACCTTGCTCAGCCCACTGGGCACGGCGGTGGAAGTGCAGGTGCGCACCGAGTCGATGAACGCCGTGGCCGAGGCCGGCGTGGCAGCCCACTGGCTGTACAAGGTGGGCGACAAAGGGGCCGACAAGCGCCTGAACGACAACGACAGCAAGGGTGGAAACAAGGTCAATGGCGCTGACGAAGCGCAGCGGCTGTCAGCCATCTGGCTGCAGAGTTTGGTGGACATCCAGGAAGAGACCCACGACCCAGCCGAGTTCCTGGAACATGTGAAGTTCGACCTCTACCACGACGCGGTTTACGTCTTCACACCGCGCAACAAGATCCTGGCGCTGCCGCGCGGTGCCACGGCGGTGGACTTTGCCTATGCCATCCACACCGACGTGGGCCAGCACACGGTGGCGGCCAAGGTCAACGGCGAGCCCACGGCCCTGCGCACGCCGCTGAAAAGCGGCGACGTGGTGGAAATCATCACCGCGCCTGGTGCGCGGCCCAACCCAGGCTGGCTGAACATCGTGCGCACGGGTCGCGCACGATCCAAGATTCGCCATTACCTGAAAAACATGGAAAACGAGGAGTCGCAGGCCTTGGGCGACAAGCTGTTTGCCCAAGCCCTGCGCGCCGAGGGCCATGAACCGCCGCAGTCCGACCCCAGCGACACCCAGGGCGCTGCGCTGTGGTTGCAGCTCTCGCGCTGGAGCGGCACCCGCAACCGCGGCGAGCTGCTGGTGGACATCGGGCTCGGGCGCAAGGTGGCGGTGATCGTGGCCAAGCGCATGGCCGGCTTCATGCGTGAAAAAGGCATCAAGCCCGACCCCTTGCTGATGACCCAAGGGCTGTTCAGCGTCGAAGAGGCCAGCAACCGCCAGGGCCTGGTGTTTGTGGACGGGGGCGAAGGCACGTCGATCCAGTTCGCCACCTGCTGCCGCCCCTTGCCCGGTGATGAGCTGGTGGGTTACCTGGGGCGTGGTGAAGGGTTGTTGGTGCACACCGCCGAATGCAACACGGGCAAACGCCTGTTTGAACGCGACAGTGAACGCTGGATGCAGGTGGAATGGGCCGAAGAACTGAAGCGCAGCTTCGACACCAGCCTGCATCTGCTGGTGAAAAACGGCAAGGGTGTGCTGGCGCAGGTGGCTTCGGCCATCGCTGCGGCCGAAGCCGACATCGTGCACATCGATATGGACCCCGAGCCCGCAGAAGAAACCATCGAACTGCGGCTGCTGGTGTGCGTGCGCGACCGTGTGCACTTCGCGGGCGTGCTGCGCACCTTGCGGCGTTCACCGGTGGTGTTGAAGGTGGCGCGTTACCGCTTTGGCTAAGCGGCGCCGGGTGTGCCGCCACGAACCGGTTCGGACTCGGGTTCACTTTCGGGTGCCGGGTAGTGCACCTCCACCACCTCGATGCGCTCCACACCACCGGGCGTCACCAGATTCACCTCGTCGCCCACCCGCGCCTTCAGCAGCGCTCGCGCGATGGGCGACACCCAGCTCACCTCGCCGGCCAGGCTGTCGGCCTCGTCGATGCCTTTGATGGTGACCGTGCGCTCAGGGCCCGCAGCCGGCGCGTAGGTCACGGTGGCGCCGAAAAACACCTGGTCGCGGCCATGGTGCACGGTGGGGTCGGCCACCTCGGCAATGTCCAGACGTTTCGTCAAAAAGCGGATGCGACGGTCGATTTCACGCAGCCGTTTTTTGCCGTACAGGTAGTCGCCGTTTTCGCTGCGGTCGCCGTTTTTGGCCGCCCAGGACACGGTTTCCACCATCTTCGGGCGCTCCACGTCCAGCAGCTGCATCAGCTCGGCACGCAAGCCCTGGTAGCCAGCAGGCGTCAGGTAATTGCGTGCACCCGGCGGCAGTGGTGGCAGGCCAGGGGCGGCGCCGTCGTCGTCGTCGTCGTCAACTTCTGATTCTTTGACAAAGGCTTTGTTCATGGCCAGATT
>JANNMQ010000677.1:0-1820 GCA_031398045.1 Rubrivivax sp. | reverse complement strand
CCTATGTGGTCGTCCAGCAGCTTCAGGCGCTGTTCGCGTTTGTCTTCGGCGTTGGACTGTGTGCTCATGGATCAATCTCCACGGATGTGTGAGGGCTCAAGGGGCATCCGCCACGATCAGGGGCTTTGGCCTGCATCAGGCCCGTTCCTGGCTGGCCAGGGCCAGCGTGTCGATCCAATAACGGGTCAGCGGTGTTTCTGGCTTGGCCATCAGCCGCTCGTTCAGCAGGGCCCGGCCCAGCTGGCGGTGGTTGCCCTGCACGGCCGCGGCCAACAGGGTTTGGTGGATCAGGTCGCGCTGGGCGTGGCTTCCACCCAGCCGTGAGGCCTGTGCCAACACCGGCGCGATCAAGGTGGTGGCGCCATCAGCGTCGCCGCGCGCCAGTGCGCACAGGCCGCGCATCAGCGGCAGGCCCACCTCGCGCGCCATGGTGTGGTTGTTGCGGCTGGCGTCGCTGGGTTTCAGCGCCTGTTCAGCGCAGCGTGCCACCCAGCCTTCTGCCTGTGCCACTTCGCCGGCGCCCAGCAGGGTCAGCACCGCATGCACGTCGTTGAACGCGTAATGGCCGGGTGTGTGGGGTGGGGTGCCGGGCCCGCCCCGGGGTGGTTCCAACAGCCCCCAAGCCTGCGCCAAAGCCCGGCATTGTGCTGACATGTCTTGCCCCATCAAGTGCAGCCGCCACAACATCGAGGCCGCGTCCACCCGCTGCAGGGTGATCAATAACTTGTCGCCGCTGAGCTGTGCATCCACCAAGCGCATCACGCCTGCATAGTCCAGCGCTTCCAGCCTGAACAATGCCTTGTGCCACCATAAATGGCCTGCAAAGCCATTGCCTTCAGCCCACGCGGGCTGACGTTGGCGCAGCCAGGTGGCGCCCTCTTCATAGCGGCCTTGCATCTCCATCACATGGGCCACCGCATGCACGGCCCAGGGCACGCGGGGGTTGATGTCCAGCGCACGGCGACCGGCCTCTTCGGCTTGTGCGTACAGGTTGTTTTCTTCCAGGCCAAATGCCCACAGGGCCAACACGTGGGGGTACAGCGGGTCGTGGTGGTCCCACTCGGGCAATGCGCGTGCCGGTCGCTGGCGCAGACCCAAAGCGTCGCCGCGGTAGAAGTCCCACAGCTGGCACCATTGCAGCGCCAGTGCATCGCGTGGGTGGTCCACCAGCAGTTCATCCCAGATGCGGCAAGCGGCTTGCCAGCGTCCTTCGCCCACGGCCTGCACGGCGTGCAGGTGGGCTTTTTCGCGTGCCGACGCGTGCTGCATCAAAGCGGCCGCCTGCGCCAGGTGGCCAGCCGCCTCCTCAGCCAGGCTGGGTTCTGTCAGGCTGAGCAAAAAGCCGGCGCGCATGATGTGCGGCAAGGCCCAGGTCGGGTCGGCGGCAGAGGCCTCGTCCAGGTCGGCCAGCGGCGTGTCGTAAAACGACATCATGCGCCACAGTGCCTGCTCGGCCGCATCACGCGCAGCAGCGTGTGCGCTGCTGCAGGGGTTGCCGCGGAGGTCCCGGTAAGACATGCGCCGAATGTAGCGTGGCTGTGTGTCGGCCTGAAAAGCTAACCCGGCACGGCGGGCCAGGGTGGCAGCGGCGCCCGCAACTGTTCAAATGCGCGCGCCACGCGCAGCACGCCCAAGTCGTCGTGCCGGCGGCCGATGATTTGCAGGCCGATTGGCAGCCCGCTGGCTGTTTGTGCGCATGGCACGCTGATGGCAGGCTGCTCGCTCATATTGAAGGGCAGGGTGTAAGCGATGTGCTCCAGGGCGCGCAGCGGGTCGTTGCTGGGCATCGGCCATTCGGCTGCAAAGGCCGACACCGGTGC
>JANNMQ010000654.1:0-8417 GCA_031398045.1 Rubrivivax sp. | reverse complement strand
CCTGGCGGTTTGCAGTACTACCCGGCGAAGGCCCGGCGTAGGGCTGGCGCAACGCGTGCATCGCCGGTGTTGCCAGAGTCGCCCGCACCACCTGCAGCCCTGAACTGCCGGGCCGCGAAAGCCCAGGCCATGCGCGATGCGTCAGGGCCCTTGGCGTCGCTGAAGGGCTGCCTGGCGGCACCACCGCTCCAGGCATGGGCCAGGCCCTCCACCAGCACCAGCGTGGCCACGGTGCGGCCCCTGCGCTTGAAGTCCGTGACCGACATCGGGTAGCGCTGGCCCCGCCGCAACGGGCGTGCGGCACTGGGTTGGGCACCCGCTGCCTGGGCCCAGAGCTGCACGGCGGCCTGGCCGTTTTGCGGCGAAACCACCGTGTCGGCGGCGCCGTGGATGACCAGCAACGGCGGCCAGTCGGCGGCCATCGCCTCAGGGCCCGCAGCCAGCGGCTGGGTGGTCCGTCTGCCGCGCATGGCGCCCAATGCCGTCAACGTGGAATGGGCTGTACCCGGCGGTATGCCCGAATGCATCACCAGGGCTTTGAAGCGGTCGGGATATCGCGAGACCAGCAGGGCCGCCATGCTGGCGCCCGCGGAAAGGCCGGCCACCGCCACCTGCGCCCGGTCCACCGGGTGCAGCAGGCACACCTGATCAATCGCCTTGATGATCAAGGCCGCCTCACCATAGGCACGGCCCGAGTCGGTGTTGAACCAATTCCAGCAACCCTGTGCATTGGCCAGCCGCTCCTGTTCGGGATAGAGCACCAAAAAGCGCTCCCGCTGTGCCACCCGGTTCATGCGCGTACTGGCAGCAAAGCCCTCGGCGTCTTGCCCGCAGCCATGCAACATCACCAGCAAGGGCAGGCGTTCACCGGGCTTTACGCCGGGCGGGCGATAGAGCCGAAAACGCCGGGCGCCCGACGCGCCGATGGCCACACCCGGCATCCAGGTGCCCGCTTCGGGTGGTGACCTTCGCCGCGCGGCTGCCGGTTTCGGCACCCTGGCCACTGCACGCTTGCCCGCCGCGGTGGCCATGCGTGTCACGGCGACGAACTGACGCTCAAAAATTCTGGCCCAGCCTGACGTACGGATTCGTTTCCTCATGGGCCCGAGTATGGGCAGTTTGTAGCCCAGACTGTGTGCGCTACCGCCCAGATCAGGAAACGCGCCGCAGGGCTTGCACACGCGTGGCCCCGCCCGCCCGCGCACCACCGTGCAAGGGCAAGGGCATCGGCAACGGCAACGGCAAGGTCTCTACGGACTCAAGGCGCGATACCAGCCCAGCTCTGAATTCCGGTGGCAGGGCGGCCAGCAGCTGGTTGTTCGGGACCGGGGTGCAGGATGAGCTCATGGCGAGCACCTCGTGGATGACTCAAGGGTCGAGGGACGGAAATCTAGGCCAGACCGGGCCCGCCCAACGCGTCGAAAGACATAGAGGCACTGTGCGACGCCATGGTCCGGCCCTCACAAGTCTGACCCGGTAGCTTTTTTGTCATATGTCATCCGCACAATCACAGCGCTTGCTGCACACCCCGGTCGCAGCGCTCACCTGCAAAGATGCCGCCATGGGACGCCCAAACCAGATTCAGCCGCTGCGCACCGGCACCAACCGGCGCGAATTCTTCAAACGTTCCGGTGCCACCACGGTGGGCATGGCGGCAGGCTCGGCGCTGCTGGCCGCCCCGGCCGTATCCGCCGCGTCGGTGTTTCAGCATGGCGTGGCCAGTGGCGACCCGCTGGCCGACCGTGTCATCCTGTGGACCCGCGTCACCGTGATCAGCACCAAACCCCAGGTGCCGGTGACTTACGTGGTTGCCACCGACCCCGGTCTGCGCAACGTTGTTAAGCGCGGTGCGACGATCACCAGCGTGGCACGCGACCTCACCGTCAAGATCGACGTGGCCGGCCTGAGCCCGGCCACCACCTACTACTTCCAGTTCACGGCAGGCGGCATGGCCAGCCCGGTGGGCCGAACACGCACGCTGCCCGTGGGCAACGTCGACCGCTTGCGCATCGCGGTGGTGAGCTGCTCCAACCATGCCTATGGTTACTTCAACGCGTACGCCCGCATCGCCGAGCGCGCCGACCTCGACCTGGTGCTGCACCTGGGCGACTACATCTACGAATACGGCACGGGCCAGTACGGCAGCCTGCGCACACCCGAGCCGCCCACCGAGATGGTGACGCTGGCCGACTACCGCATGCGCCACGCGCAGTACAAACGTGATGCCGACTCGCAGGCTGTGCACCGCCAGCACCCGTTCATCGCCATCTGGGACGACCACGAGATCACCAACGACACCTGGAAAGACGGCGCCCAGAACCACCAGAGCAACACCGAGGGCGGTTATGCCGACCGCGTGGCCGCCGGGCTGCAGGCCTACTACGAGTGGATGCCCATTCGCCAGGTGGATGCCGACCCGCGCAAAAACTTCCGCAGCTTCCAGGTTGGCAATCTCATCGACTTGATGATGTTGGAAGAGCGGCTGAGCGCGCGTTCGCAGCAGCTCCCGGTCGCCATCCCGGTGCCCGGCTTCGGCAACGGTTTTGTGCAGCAAGGTGCGTTTGCCGACCCTGCGCGCACGCTGCTGGGCGCCGAGCAGGAAAGTTGGCTGTTCAACAAACTGCGCACCGGCAGCGCACGCTGGAAGTTTTTGGGCCAGGGCGTGATGTTCGCGCAGCTCAAAGCGTCCGGTGCACCCAACGCGCAGGGCGGCGGCGTGTTCCTCAATTCTGACCAGTGGGACGGCTACAACCCGGCGCGCAACCGGGTCTTCGACGCCATCCAAAATGCGGGTGCGGGCGCGCCGGTACAAAACGTGGTGGTGCTCACCGGCGACATCCACAGCGCCTGGGCGGCCGACTTGGCCCGCGACCCGCACAACCCGAATGTGAGCACTGGCGGCTACAACCCCAACACGGGCGAGGGCGCGAGCGCGGTCGAGTTTGTCGGCACGTCGGTGTCTTCGCCCGGCATCGACACCGACACCAGCGGCGACGTCGCTGCCACGCTGCGCAACATCAACCCCCACTTCAAGTACATCAACCTGCACAAGCGCGGCTACATGCTGCTGGACGTGACAGCGCAACGCGTGGTGTGCGAGTTCTGGCAGGTCGACACCGTGGCCAGCATCAGCAACGTGCAGACTTTCGCTGCCGCCTTCGAGGTGCAGGAAAGCGCCAACCGGTTGGTGGCATCGGCCCAAACCACACCGCGTGCCAACGCGCCGCAACTGGCCCCCTGAACCTGCCCGCCCACACCCGGAAAACATCAACATGCACACCCAGCACCCCACCCCATGGGCCCGCACCGCGGCCGCTGCAGCCCTTGCACTGGCCAGCCTGGCAGCACATGCCGACGTGGCTTCGCTCAACTTCACAGGCGGTTTTGGTTTCGACCAGGAGGTCCACAGCTTCGACCTCAGCATCAACAGCGCATCCGATATGAGGCTGTGGACCACGTCCTACGCCGCGGGCCAGGTCGACCCGGTGTTGGCTTTTTTCGACCGCAACACCGGCGATCTGTTGAGCCTGTCTGACGACGTGGATGCGCCCTACGCACCAGTTGATGTGACGCAGGGCCTGCTGGATGCCGGAATGCTGATCACGAATCTGGCCGCCGGCCAGTACCGGGTGGCGGTCAGCGTCTCGCCCAATTTGCCGGCTGGCAGCAGCTGGGCCGAAGGCTATCTGCTGGGCACCAGCGGCGGCAACGCCATCAACAGCCGCTGGGCCGCACAGCTGGAGTTGACCCAGGCCGTGCCGGAGCCGGCGCCCGCAGCGTTGTTGCTGGCTGCGCTGGCGCTGCTGGGCTGGACGTTGCGCGGCCGCGTACGGCGCTGAGGAACGGGGTGGAAAACCTTCAGAACGGATAGTGCCGCGGTGTGGTCTGCACCGTTACCCAGCGCAGTTCGGTGAACTCCGCGATGCCGGCCTTGCCACCGAAGCGGCCGATGCCCGAGCCCTTCACGCCACCAAAAGGCATTTGCGCCTCGTCATGCACGGTGGGGCCGTTGACGTGGCAGATGCCGCTGTCTATTCTGCGCGCCACGTTGAAAGCGCGGGCGATGTCCTTGCCAAAAACAGCAGCCGACAGGCCGTATTCGTTGTCGTTGGCGCAGGCGATGGCTTCTTCGGTGTTCCGCACGCGCACGATGCATTTCACCGGGCCAAACGTCTCTTCGTGATAGATGCGCATGGCCGGTGTCACGTGGTCCAGCACGGTGGCCGGCATCAACGTGCTGTCGGCCTTGCCGCCGCACAACAGCTTGGCACCTTTGGCCAGCGCATCGTCGATGAGGCTGTTGCAGTGCTCCACGGTGCTCATGCCGATCACGCTGCCCAGCACCACGGGTTCGGGTTTGCGCGGGTCGCCCAGCGGCAGGTTGCGGGCTTTGTCTGAAAACTTCTTGGCAAACTCGTCTGCAATCTTCAGGTCAACAATGATGCGTTCGGTGCTCATGCAAATCTGGCCGCTGTTGGCAAAACAACCGAAGGCCGCGCCGTTGACGGCGTCTTCGATGTCGGCGTCGTCCAGCACCAGCAGCGGCGCCTTGCCACCCAGTTCCAGCACCACGGGTTTGAGGTATTTGGCGCAGGTCATCGCAATCAGCTTGCCCACGCGCGTGCTGCCGGTGAAGTTGACGCGCCGCACCGCCGGGTGCGCCACCATGGCTTCCACCACGGCGCCGGCATCCTGCGGCGCGTTGGTGATGTAGTTCACCACGCCGGCCGGGAAGCCGGCTTCTTGAAACGCTTCAGCGATCAACTGGTGCGTGCGCGGGCAGTTTTCGCTGCCTTTAAACACCACCGTGTTGCCGCAGGCCAGCGGCACGCAGATGGCGCGCACGCCCAAAATGATGGGCGCATTCCACGGTGCAATGCCCAGCACCACGCCGGCGGGCTGGCGTATGCCCATGGCCAGATTGCCCGGCACATCGGAAGGAATGATTTCGCCAGCAATCTGCGTGGTGAGCGAAGCGGCTTCACGAATCATGCCCGCCGCTAACATCACATTGAAGCCGGCCCACATGCCGGTGGCGCCGGTCTCGGCCGCCACCGCTTCGGCGAACTGCGGCACCTTTGCTTCCAGCTTCTCCGCGGCCTTGAGCAGCAGCATGCGGCGCTGGCCCGGGCCGGTGTCGCTCCAGGTCTTGAAGGCCTCGGCCGCTGCCTCGACCGCCATCACCGCATCGGCGGGGGATGCGGCAGGCGCGCGGGTGGCGACCGTGCCGTCGAGCGGGTTGCGGCGCTCGAAGGTGGCGTTCTTTTCGGCTGTGACTTTCAGGCCGTTGATCAGCATCGACAGGTCGGACATGGGGTTCTCCTTGGGGCTAGTGAGCCCGTTCGCCCTGAGCTTGTCGAAGGGCTCGCGCGGATTCGACAGGCTCAGCCCGAACGGGATTTGTTTGTCTGGCGGCGCTGGCCGCCGTCGTCGTGTCGGAACTGGCGGCGCCGAGATACGCCTCGCGCACGACGGTCGAGCGCGCCAGCAGCTTCGCCGGTCCGCTGGCCACCAGCGTGCCGCGCTCCAGCACATAGCCGCGGTCGGCCACGGCCAGCGCCTTGCGCACGTTCTGTTCCACCATCAGGACGGTGGTGCCGCTGTCGGCGATGCGGCGCGCAATCGCCAGCAGCTCGTCGACCATGCGCGGCGCCAGGCCCAGCGAGGGCTCGTCCAGCAGCAGCAGGCGTGGGCCGCTCATCATGGCGCGGGCCACGGCCACCATCTGCTGCTCGCCGCCACTCATGGTGCCGGCCAGTTGCCGTGCGCGTTCGCGCAGGCGCGGGAAGTCGGCGAAGGCCTGCTCCAGCCGATGTTTGCGTTCGGCCTGGGGCGTAAGCCAGCCGCCGAGTTCGAGGTTTTCGGTGACGGTCATCTGCGGGAACAGCTGCCGCCCCTCGGCCACCAGCGCCATGCCGCGGCGCACGGCGGTGCCGGTCTGGCGCACGGGCAGCAATGTGTCGTCCAGCATCACTGTGCCGGTGCGGGGAATCAGGCCGGCCAGTGCCTTCAGCAAGGTGGTCTTGCCGGCGCCGTTGGGGCCCAGGATCACGGTCAGGCCGGGCGTGACATCGAGGTCCAGCGCGCGCAGCACGGCAAAACCGCCGTAGCCGGCACCCAGGCCCTGTATCTGCAAATGGGCGGACTTCATGGTGTCGTCTCCATCTCGTCGCCCAGATAGGCCTCGACCACTTGCGCATTGCGGATCACCTCGGCCGGCGTGCCGTCGGCGATCTTGCGGCCCTGGTGCAGCACGAGCACGCGCTCGACGTGGCGCAGCAGCGTCGTCACCGCATGCTCGATCCAGACGACGGCCAGGCCCATGTCGTTGCGCAGCCGGCCGATCAATCGCGCCATGGCCTCGACCTCGGCTTCGGTCAGTCCGGCCGCCACCTCGTCCAGCAGCAGCAGGCGCGGCCGCGTGGCCAGCGCCATGCCGATCTCCAGCAACCGCTGCTGCGACGGCGTGACGGCTGCGGCGGGCAACGAGGCCTGACGTTCCAGGCCGATCAGCGCGAGGATCGCGGCGCCATCGGCCAGCAGCGGCGGAGCGGCGCGGCCCCGGCCGGCGAACTGCAGGCCGAAGTCGACGTTGGCCGCCACGGTCATGTCGGCGAACACGCGCGGTGTCTGAAAGGTGCGCGCGATGCCTTGCGCGGCAAACCGGTGCGGCCCCTGCCCCGCCAGATCGTGCCCGCCGACGAGCAGCACGCCGGAAGTCGGCGGCACCACGCCGGAGATCGCGTTGAAGAAGGTGGTCTTGCCCGCACCGTTCGGACCGATGATGCCGACCAGTTCACCGGCGTCGAAGGTCGCGTCGACCGCGTCCACGGCGGTGAGTCCGCCGAAGCGCACCGTGAGCCCCCGGGCTTGCAGAAGTTGCTCAGCCATGGTCGTCCTTGCGTTGGAACTTGAGCATCGACCAGCGCAGCGAGCCCAGCCCGTTCGGCAGGTACAGCACCGACAGGATCAGCAGCAGCCCCAGCGCCATCATGTAGGCCTGCGGCAGTTGCAGGCGCAGCGTCTCGGCCAGCACGCTGAACACCACGGCGGCCACCAGCGGCCCCCACAAGGTGGCGGCACCGCCGATCAGCGCAATCAGCACCGTCTGGAAACCGATGAAAGGGTTGAACACCGAGACCGGGTCGATATAGGTCCAGCGCACGGCCATGGCAGCGCCCACGGCACCGGCGAACGCGGCCGTCAGCGCAAAGCCCAGCGTCTTGACCGTGCGCGTCGGCACGCCCAGCGTCTGCGCACGCTGCTCGTCGGCGCCGATGCCGGCCAGCGCCAACCCGAAGCGGCTGCGTCGCACGCCCATCGCCACACCCACGGCGGCGCAGGCGATGCCCAGCACCGTGTAGTAGACGGTCGCGTCGTCGGGCACCGTCACGAGCACGCGGCCCACGGTGCCGGTGACCTGCTTTTCGAAGTAGGTCACGGCATGGCGGATCAGTTCGGTCATGCCGAAGGTCAGCACCGCGAAGTAGGTGCCGCGCAGGTGCAGCACGGCCGCGCCCATGACCAGCGCAACGGCGGCCGCGATGGCCGCGCCCAGCCCCACGGCGACCAGCCAGGGCACGCGCTCCAGCAGCAGCGCGCTGGTGTAGGCGCCGATGCCGAAAAAGGCCGATGTCGCGAGCGACAGGTAGCGCGTGCTGCCGCAGAACAGGCTCCAGCTGGAGGCCAGCGCGACGTACATCAGGCACGACAACGCGAGCGACAGTGCGAACTCGCTGGCCAGCATCGGCAGCAGCAGGCCGGCGAGCGCCAGCACCGCAAGAATGGAGAGATCGCGTTTCATCGTTTGGCGAACAGCCCGTTGGGCCGCCAGAGCAGCACGCCGATGAACACCGCATACGACAGCAGCGCCTTCAACGAGGGGTTGGTGAAATGCATGCCCAGCGCCTCGATCACGCCCAGCAGCAGGCCGCCGGCCAGCGCGCCGCCCATGCTGCCGAAGCCGCCCAGCGTGATGACGATCAGCGCCGTCACGGTGTAGGGTTCACCCATGGACGGCGTGATCGTGTAGGCCATCGACAGCAGGCAGCCAGCGATGCCCGACAGCCCCAGGCCCACACCGAACATCACCGGGTGCAGGCGCCGCGTGTCGATGCCGACCAGCTGCGCACCCACCGGCGACTGCATCAGTGCGCGCACGCCCTTGCCCAGCAGCGTCAGGCGCAGCACGGCCATCAGCGCCAGCGATATCAGCAACGCCAGGCCGAACACCAGCAGCTTGTTGCCGGCGAACTGCGCGCCGCCCGCCGGGCCGATCACCACGGGCGAGGTCAGGTAGTCGTAGCCGCGCAGGTCGCCTCCCCACATCCAGGACGCGAAGTTCTGCAGCAGGAACATCAGGCCGAAGGCGACCATCAATCCGCGCGCCTCGAACACGTCGACGTTCGGCGCATTCG
>JANNMQ010000648.1:0-10485 GCA_031398045.1 Rubrivivax sp. | reverse complement strand
AAAGGCGCCGTGCTGCCCACGGAGGCCAACAGCACCTGGCCCCACTGCAGATGGGCCAGGCCGCGGTGCAGCGCGTCGCGCAGGCGCCGGGTGAGCTGCGACGCGGCCTGCCCAGCACCTTCCAGGGTGCCCACGCCCGGGCGAGCCAGCGCCGCTTCCAGCAGCGGCAGCAGCACCCGTTCACGGTCCATCGCGTTCAGGCGCGTGCGGCCTTCGTCCAGGCCCGCCGCGGCCCAGAATGCCGGCACCGCACGCTGGATGTCGGTGGCCGCGCGGCGCAGCAGCCAGGTCTTCCAGATGATCAGCACCCAGGCGCACACGCTCATGGTTAACAGCAGCAGCGCCACCGTGCGCACGATGCCGTCGCTGTCGGCCCAGAACTGCATCAAGCCGTGGTTTTGCATGGCGTGGTGGGCCGAAAGGGGAGCGGCGGCCGCTGCGGGCTAACGCAAACCCAGTACATCTTGCATGTCGAACAGACCTGGCGCGGTGCAGCCAGCCAGGAAACGCGCCGCACGCAGGCTGCCTTCGACATAGTTGGCGCGGCTGGCGCTTTTGTGCACGATCTCGATGCATTCACCGACACCCGCAAACAGCACCTTGTGTTCGCCCACGATGTCGCCGCCACGCACGGTGGCAAAACCAATGCTGCCGGGCGGGCGTTCACCGGTGTGGCCGTGGCGGCTGAACACCCCCTGCCGGTCCAGCGACACACCGCGTGCCTGCGCCAACACTTCGCCCATGGCCAGCGCGGTGCCACTGGGCGCGTCGACTTTGTGGCGGTGGTGCGCTTCCACAACTTCGATGTCGTAGCCGTCGCCCAGCAAACGCGCCGCCTGGTCCAGCAAGCGCAGCATGACGTTCACACCCACGCTCATGTTGGCGGCAAACATCACCGGCACCTGCAGCGCAGTGGCGGCGATGTCAGCCTTTTCAGCCGCTGTGAAGCCTGTGGTGCCCACCACCGCAGACACACCCAGCCGACGGCAGGCAGCCAAGTGCAACAGCGTGCCTTGCGGGCGGGTGAAGTCGATCAAAACTTGCGCGCCTTGCAGGCCTGTGTCCAGGTCGGCAGTGATGGCCACGCCGCTGTTGCGGCCCATCACCAAGCCGGCGTCTTGCCCCAAGGCTGGGCTGCCCGGCGCTTCCAGCGCGCCGGTCAAGCGCAAGTCGTCAGCGGCCAGCACGGCCTGCACCAGTTCTCGGCCCATGCGCCCGCTGGCGCCCGCGATGGCTATGTTCAAGCTCAAGGCCTGCTCCAGTGGTCAGCCATCACGCAGGGTTCGCGCTTCAGCTCTTTTCCAGCGGCGGGTACTCGCGCACCGGGCCCATCGGTTCAGGTACGACCACCTCGCGCTTGGGCGGCGGCGGCAGCGCCTTGCGCTCGTCTTCGCTGAGTTCCAGTTTGGGCGCACGCGGATCCTTGATGCGACTGATGGAGGCCACAAAGTCGCGCTCCGACGGCAGGTCGGGTGCCACCACCGACTTCACCACATCGCCTTCAAACACCACCACCACACTGCGCCGCTGCGCTTCAGCGCCTGGCCGGCGCAGCGTGAAGATGTAGTCCCAGCGGTTGGCGTGGAAGGGGTCGGTGACCAGCGGCGTGCCCAGCAAGTCACGCACCTGCAACCGGGTCAGTCCTGGTTTCAGCAGCGCAGCCTGTTCTTTGGAAATCACGTTGCCTTGCACGATGTCGATGCGGTAAGGCGTAATGAACCCCAGAAAGCTGTCGGTGCGCTGCAATGATTCACAGCCCGACAAGCAAGGCACCAGCGCCACAGCACCAGAGACCAAAGCAACACGAACGATTGGATGCATGAAAGTGAACCGGGTTGATCAGCCGTTGGTGAAGCAGGTGCCCACCTCGAGCAGATCCCATCGCGGTGAGAGAGCTGTCGGGTCAAGCATCAAGCACCTGATTCATGATCCTGGGCCCAAAGCAGGCACAGGCTCAGGTACAGGCGCGCGCTGGCTATCATCAACATTCTATCGGTGGCTTGCCGCCACCACCCCTAGGCCGCAGATGGACGGCATGCGCACTGCGCCGCGCAGTGCTGCATCAGCCGTCAGCCACCAGCCTCAGGGCCGGCACACAGACAAGGGCCAGCGATTGAAGCACGCCGACGAACTTAAAAGCAGTGGTCTGAAGGCCACCTTGCCGCGCATCAAAATCCTGGAGGTCTTCCAGCGCACCGAGCGCCGGCACATGACAGCCGAAGATGTCTACAAGGCGCTGCTGGCCGAAGGTTCTGACGTCGGGCTGGCCACGGTGTACCGCGTGCTCATGCAATTTGAGCAGGCTGGTTTGCTGACGCGCAGCAACTTTGAATCCGGCAAGTCGGTGTTCGAACTGAATGCCGGCGAACACCACGACCACCTGGTGTGCCTGGACTGCGGGCGTGTGGAAGAGTTTTTCGACGCCGAAATCGAACAACGCCAGCGTGCGGTGGCGTTGGCGCGCGGGTACGAATTGCAGGAACATTCGCTGTCGCTGTATGCACGCTGCAGCAAAACAGCTTGCCCGCACAAGGCCAAGTCCACACTGGGTTGACGGCTGCCTGCGCAACCAGCCCAGCTTGCCTAATCTGGGTTGCCCGCCTGCATCGCCGCCTGGTGGCGCTTGATGAATTCCTGGTAGGTGTCGATGCCGCGCAGTTGCAGCACGGTGTTGCGCACCGCGGCCTCAACCAGCACGGCCAGGTTGCGTCCGGCGTCCACCGCAATGATCACCTTGCGCACAGGCAGGTCCAGCACGTCTTCGTACAGAGGCTCGTGGGGAATTCGCTCAAAGTCGCGCTCCAGTGTTTCCTTGCGCACCAGGTGCACGATGAGCTTCAGGCGCATCTTGCGGCGCACGGCCGTTTCACCAAAGATGGCTTTGATGTCCAGCAGGCCGATGCCGCGCACTTCCAGCAGGTTCTGCAGCAGTTCAGGGCAGCGGCCTTCCAACGCGGTTTGTGAGATGCGGTAGATGTCTACCGCGTCGTCGGCCACCAGGCCGTGGCCGCGCGACACCAATTCCAGGCCCAATTCACTTTTGCCCAGGCCCGACTCGCCGGTCAGCAGCACACCCAAGCCCAGGATGTCCATAAACACCCCATGCCGTGTGGTGCGCTCCGCAAACAGCTGACCCAGGTAACCACGCACCACGTCAATCACGTGGCCCGCCGATTCGGCGGTGACAAACAGCGGAATCTCGGCGCGGTCGCACATGGCCACCAGTCGCGGCGGCGGCGTCTGGTCGTCAGCAACGATCAACACCGGCGGCTCCAGCGTCACGATGCGCGAAATGCGGCGCTCCTGGTCATCAGCCGCAGCAGCCAGCAGGTACTCCACTTCGCGCCTGCCCACAATCTGCACACGGTACGGGTGGATGTAGTTCAGGTAGCCCACCAGGTCGGCGGCCGAACGGGCATCCCGCACGGCGGCTTCGTCGAAGTGCCGTTCGGGATGGCCCTGGCCAGCGACCCACGTCCAACGCAGCGCTTTGCTGTGGACTTCGAAAAGCGCTTCGGCGCTGATGGAGGTAGGCTTCACAGGCAGCCCTGGCTGGTGGTGCCGGCAAGCCCTGTGGGGGGTGGGCAGCTCACAGAAAAGACGTTCAGGCCACTGACTTCAGCGGTTCCCAGTCGGCGATCAGCTGATGAAGCTTGGCGGCATCGGGTTCGGTTTTCAGGCGCTCCCGCAATTCGCGGTCGGACAGCAACTCAGCAATCTCTGACAGTATTTCCAGGTGTCGCTGGGTCGCCGCTTCTGGCACCAGCAGAAAAATCAGCAGTTTGACCGGCTCGTCGTCGGGGGCGTCAAAACCAATGGGTTGGCTGACACGCAACACGGCCGCCAGCGGGGTTTTCAGCCCCTTGATGCGGCCGTGCGGAATGGCCACCGCGTGACCCAGGCCGGTGGAGCCCAGGCGTTCACGGGCAAACAGGTTGTCGGTGACCACACCACGGGCAATGGCATGCTGATTTTCGAACAGCAAACCTGCCTGTTCAAAGGCGCGCTTCTTGCTAGTCGCCTCCACTTCCAACAAAACATTGGCGGGCGGCAGGATTGCGGCAAGTCGGTTCATCTGACCATTCCTCTGGGCTGGGGAATCCGTGCGCCCACATTCACGTCAAAACACAGCGGTACCGTGCCTCAATAAAAGACGACGACGGCAATCACCTCAAATCATCATAGCAATGGGCCCGCCCATGCAGTGCTGCACCAAGGCCCTGAAACAGGTGGAATTGAGGGTTTCAACCCAATTTATGCGGCGCTGCAGCAACATGACGTCCACCATACAAAACGGCCCCGAAGGGCCGCGGGTTGACTGCACTCAAAGTCGCGTTACATGGCGCTGAATTCGGCGCGCTTGGGTGAGACGTGGTGGTGGTCTTGCATGCGGTCCTTGTGCCGCATGACCTGACGGTCCAACTTGTCCATCAATTGGTCGATGGCCGCATACATATCTTCACTGCTTTGTTCGACAAAAATGTCTCGACCCTTGACATGCAACGTCACCTCAGCCTTCTGCCTTCGCTCTTTTTCCTTCAATTTTTCTACGGTCAGCAAGACGGTGATATCGACGACCTGGTCGAAATGTCGCTTCACACGGTCCAGCTTGGTGAGTACGTACTCTCTCAAAGCGGGCGTAACTTCAAGGTGATGGCCGCTGATCGTCAAGTTCATCAGAACCTCCTTTACGGGAGTGGGACAAAGATACCGGCAGCCGGAACCGCCGGTCACGAAAGAACCGAAGGAACAGTAAGGGTTGGGATTGGAACAACAGGTTGAGAATGGCGAAGCAGTCGAACGACCGCAGCCCCAGTGTGCTACCGAAGCTGGCAGCTGACAAGCACTTGCGGCCAGCAGGCCCTAAGCAAAATCGGGCTTAGGTCGCAGTGGCTGCAAAAAAGGCCAACACCAAGCGGTGCATGCGCCAGCGTATACAGCCAGCCTTGCAACGGCTCGGGCGCCAGGAAACCGTGCAATTCGCACGACAGCACAGGCCCGGCGCGCAACAACCCGATCGCTAGAATGGTTTGCAGTCCCCAGCAAACTGACTTTCACGGCGTTGCCGTGCACCATCTACATGAAGCTTCTCGGTTCGTTGACCAGCCCCTATGTGCGCAAGGTGCGCATCGTGATGGCAGAAAAGAAACTCGACTTCCAGCTCGTGCTGGAAGATGTCTGGGGCGCCGATGACATCCTGAAAAGCAACCCGCTGGGCAAGGTGCCTTGCCTGGTGATGGAAGGTGGCGAGGCGGTGTTTGACTCCCGCGTCATCGTCGAGTACCTGGACACCCTGTCGCCAGTGGGCAAACTGATGCCGCCCACCGGGCGGGAACGCATTGAGGTGCGCACCTGGGAGGCCCTGGCTGACGGCCTGCTGGACGCCAGCATCGCTGCCCGGCTCGAGGCCACCTGGGGCGGCCGGTCTGCTGAACAGCGTTCGCAGGTCTGGATAGACCGCCAGATGAGCCGCGTCGCCGCCGCCTTGAAAGCCATGTCGCTGGGCTTGGGCGACAAGCCCTATTGCGCGGGCACGCACTTTTCATTGGCCGACGTGGCCGTGGGCAGTGCGCTGGGCTACCTGGACTTCCGCTTCCCGAACATCGATTGGCGCAGTGACCACCCGAACCTGCTGCGCCTGCACGACAAGCTGGCCACGCGGCCCAGCTTCATCGACACCGCGCCACCCAAGGCCTGAAGCGGCGCACTCAGCGGCTGCAACCTACTCTGCCGGCATGAAGCTGGCCGTCTGCGCCAGGGGCCAATACAGTCTGAAAACGTTGTGGGGCCAGTCGGCACGGCCCTCAATGGCCGCGTTCAGTGCGCCCGGCTTAACGAAGGCCAGCTGATTGGCCAGCAGGCTGACACTGTGGTCTGCCGCGCGGCGCACGATGTGTGAGGCTTTGATCTGGCTGGGGTGGTCCAAGCCGCAGGCTTGCACCAGTTCCTGCAAGGCCTTCAGCGTGTTCTGGTGAAAGCGCCAGACCCGTTCGGTTTTGTCCGGCACCACCAGCGCGCGCTGGCGCTGCGGGTCTTGTGTGGCCACCCCTGTGGGGCAGTGGCCGGTGTGGCAGGTCTGCGCCTGCAGGCATCCCAGCGCAAACATGAAACCACGCGCCGAATTGCACCAGTCGGCACCCAGCGCCATGGCCCGTGCGATGTCAAAAGCACTGACGATCCTGCCAGCGCAACCGATGCGGATGCGCTGGCGCAGCCCCAACCCAGTCAGTGTGTTGTGCACCAGCAGCAGGCCTTCCTGCATGGGCGCCCCCATGTGGTCGGTGAATTCCAGCGGCGCAGCACCAGTACCCCCTTCACCACCATCCACCACAATGAAGTCGGGCAGGATGCCGGTCTCCACCATCGCCTTGGCCAGCGCAAACCACTCCCACGGATGGCCAATGCAAAGCTTGAAACCCGTGGGCTTGCCACCCGACAAGCGGCGCAACTTTTCAATGAAATGCATCATTTCGGCGGGTGATGCAAAAGCACTATGGCTGGCCGGGCTGACACAGTCCACCCCCACGGGCACACCGCGTGCCACGGCTATTTCAGGCGTCACCTTGGGACCGGGCAGCACGCCGCCGTGGCCGGGTTTGGCGCCCTGGCTGAGCTTGAGCTCGATCATCTTGACCTGCGGATCGCGGGCGTTTGCAGTGAAACGTTCGTCGCTGAAGCTGCCGTCGTCGTTGCGACAACCAAAGTAGCCGCTGCCGATTTCCCAGATCAAGTCGCCGCCATGCACACGGTGGTGCTGGCTGATGGAGCCTTCGCCGGTGTCGTGCGCAAAGTGACCCTTGGCTGCACCACCGTTAAGCGCCAGGATGGCGTTGGCGCTCAGCGCACCAAAGCTCATGGCCGAGATGTTGAACACGCTGGCGCTGTAGGGCTGGGTGCAACTGCTACCGCCCGCGGCTGCGCCATGGCCCACGCCACCGTCACCGATCGTGATGCGGAAGTCGTGTGAGCGCAACTCGGTGGGTGCCAGTGAATGGTTGATCCATTCATAGCCAACAGCAGCCACGTCCAACTGGGTGCCAAAGGGCCGTTTATCAGCATCACCCTTGGCTCGCTGGTACACCAAGCTGCGCTGCTGGCGCGAAAACGGGGCGGCCTCACGGTCGCTTTCAATGAAGTACTGCCGCATTTCGGGACGGATGAATTCCAGCAGGAAGCGCAGGTGCCCAATGACCGGGTAGTTGCGCAGCACGGAATGCCGCCGCTGGTGGATGTCACGCCAGCCCAAGCCAACAAGAAACAGGCAAACCAGTGCAGGCAGGCCGCTGGTGCCACCCAACACATAGGCCAGGCTGAACAGCAGCGTCAGCACGGCACTGAGCAGCCATGCCGAATAACGCACCGGAAAGTGCTGGTCCAGGCGTTGCAGCCAGTCGTGCATCGGCAATCCTTGGGGCTGGCGGCATGCACCATGCCGATGGGCGCGATGGTAGTGGTGGCAGCCGGGCTAGAAGCAGACGAGTAGCGAGGTGATTCGCCGGTACATCATTGACGGCTGGCCCGGGCAGGGCTGCGGTTGGCGCGGCACAGGGCTGTGTATACTTTTTGTGCAGCGCTGATTTGCTCCGGCTTGCGAGCGCTTAACAAATACCGCTAAACAGGGGCCGTCCGATGGTTCGAAAAACCCGGTGGCCGCTCAATCAAGCGGCACCGGGTTTTTGTATTTCATGGCCACACTGGGTTTGGTGACTCCACAAGACATGCCCTTCAGCGAGCCGCTGGCACTGAAGAGCGGCGCAGTGTTGCCCGGCTACACGCTGCGTTTTGAAACCTACGGCAGCCTGAACGCCGCCTGCAGCAATGCCGTGCTGGTGTGCCACGCACTGAACGCCAGCCACCATGTGGCGGGCCAGCATGCCGACGGCAGCCTGGGCTGGTGGGACAACCTGGTGGGCCCGGGCAAGCCGCTCGACACCAACCGCTATTTCGTGATTGGCGTTAACAACCTGGGCTCGTGTTTTGGTTCCACGGGGCCCACCTCGGTGAACCCCGACACGGGCCGTGCCTACGGCGCCAGCTTTCCGGTGGTGACGGTGGAAGACTGGGTAGAAGCCCAAGCGCGTCTGGTGCAGCGCCTGGGCATCAGCCAATTGGCTGCTGTGCTGGGCGGCAGCCTGGGCGGCATGCAGGCATTGGCGTGGACCCTGCAGCACCCGCAGCGGCTGCGCCATTGCGTGGCAGTGGCCACTGCGCCCAACTTGAGCGCCCAAAACATCGCTTTTAATGAGGTAGCGCGCCGCGCCATCGTCACCGACCCCGACTTCCACGGCGGCCACTACCTGGCACAGGGCACTGTGCCCAAACGTGGCCTGCGCGTGGCGCGCATGATCGGCCACATCACCTACCTGAGCGACGACGGGATGGAGGCCAAGTTCGGCCGCGAAATGAAGGGCCCCACACCCGGCTACAGCACGCAGGACATCGAGTTTCAGATCGAGAGTTACCTGCGCCACCAGGGAGACAAGTTCAGCGAGTATTTCGACGCCAACACCTATTTGCTGATCACCCGTGCGCTGGACTACTTCGACCCCGCACGCGACCATGGTGGCAGTCTGACCGCGGCCTTTGCGTCCGCTGCAGGCCAGCGCTTCACGCTGGTGAGTTTCACCACCGACTGGCGCTTTTCGCCGGTACGCAGCCGCGAAATCGTGAAGGCACTGGTGGACAACCGCATCGACGTGGCCTATGCAGAAATTGACGCCCCACACGGTCATGACGCATTTTTGCTGGACGACCCGCGCTACCACGCGTTGATGCGTGCCACGTTTGACGGATTGGCCACCGATGTCTGAACGCAAGGATCTGGAAATCATCGCCAGCCTGGTGCCGGCCGGCAGCCGCGTACTTGACCTGGGCTGTGGCAATGGCGAGTTGCTGGCCTGGCTGCAACAGCACAAAGCTTGCAGCGGCTACGGCATTGAAATCAACGACAGCAATGTGTTGTCTTGTGTGCAGCGGGGCGTCAACGTGATCCAGCTGAACCTGGAAGAAGGCATGGCGCTGTTTGACGACCACAGCTTTGACGTCGTGCTGCAGGTGGACACGCTGCAGCACCTGCGCAACACCGAACGCATGCTGCGCGAAACCGCGCGCGTGGGTCGCATAGGGGTGGTGGCTTTCCCCAACTTCGCCCATTGGCCGAACCGGCTTCAGGTGCTGACTGGGCGCATGCCGGTGACACGCACGCTGCCTTACCAGTGGTATGACACACCCAACATCCGCGTTGGCACTTACGCCGATTTCGAGGTGCTGGCGCAGCGCTGCGGGCTGGCCATCACCGACAGTTTCGGGCTGCAAGCAGGTCGCACCGTGCGTCGCTGGCCCAACGCGCGCGCCAGCGTGGCCGTGTTCAGATTTGAGCGCACGTAGCTGTGCAACACCCAGCCCCGCGGTTACAACGGGTCTTTGGCCCCCGCGGCCCGATTCAGCGGCAGACGCAGTGAAAACCGCGCGCCTTCGCCAAGAGCGCTGGTCACGCCAATAGCGCCGCCCATGGCCTCGGCCAGTTGGCGACAAAGAGCCAAGCCCAAGCCGGTGCCGGCAATGCTGCCATGTTGGGCGCCCGCACGTTCGAAAGGGTTGAACAGGCGTGCCATCTGCGCATCGCTCAGCCCGGGGCCGCTGTCGATGACATTGATTTCGGCCACGCCTCCATGCTGCAGCACGCCCACCCGCACCCAGCCGCCAGTTCGGTTGTACTTGATGGCGTTGGACAGCAGATTGCTCAAGATCTGCTTCAGCCGCCGGCGGTCGGCCAGCACCTGCACGGCGCACGTTGCATCGCCCACGTCGGTATGCACCACGATGCCGTTGGGGCCGGCCTGCGCGGCGAACATCGTGCGCACCTCTTCCACCAGCGGCCAGAGTGCCACCGGTTCAATCACAAAGGGCAGCTGGCCGGTCTGCACGCTGGACAAGTCCAGCACGTCATCGACCAGTGCCAACAGATGCCGGCCACTGTCCAGCACATGGCGCAGCCAGCTTTGCTGGCGTTCCTGCAAGCCATTTTCCAGCTGCAGCAATTGTGCAAAGCCGAGGATGGCGTTCAGCGGCGTGCGCAGTTCATGGCTAACACGCGAGAGAAATTGCGACTTCGACAGGTCGGCCGCCGCTGCGCGGTCCCGCTCCAGCCGCAGAGCATCGACCTGCCGAGCCTGCGAAACGTCGGTCCAGCTGCCAATCATGCGCAGCGCCCGGCCCTGGTCATCGCGCTGCAAGATCACGCCGCGTGACAGCACGGTGATCCAGCCGCCGCTTTTGGTGCGCAGCCGGCGTTCATTGACATAGGCCGGTGTGTGCCCGTCCAGGTGCGCTTCGCGGTCGACCCGCATGCGCGCGCGGTCTTCCGGGTGTACGAGGGCTTCCAACGCCTGTGGCGTATCGGCCAACTCATCCTGTTCATAGCCCAACAGCGCCTTGCCTGCAGCCGACAAAAAAACCACGCCGTCCTGAACGAACCAATCCCAG
>JANNMQ010000595.1:0-5362 GCA_031398045.1 Rubrivivax sp. | reverse complement strand
AACATGTGCAGGGTCTCCAGTTGCGACGCAAGTGGCGCCGTGGGGCTGGAGTATCCCCGCAGCAGGCGGCACCGGTGTGAAGCGTGCCCTCGACACCCGCCTTCAAGCCGTGCCGGCTTCGCGCTCGGCCCGCATGCGCGCGTGCACGTAGGCGCCTTGCGGCACGTGCAGCAGGTCGGCCACGCGCCACAGCACGTGGCGCTCGTGTGCGCTGAGGTGTCCGTCGGCATAGGCCTCACGCCACATGTGTTCCACCATGCGCAGCTTCTGCGGCATCTCGAAGTGCGCGTTGATGTGGGTGGTGAAAACAAACAGGTCGGTGGCCTGCTGCGCGGTAGACACCGCCAGTTCAGACAAGCGCGCTGCTTCATCATGGGACAGCGCAAACTTGTCGCGCAGCGCCGCCAACACGGCTTCGCGCTCACCCGCATGGAAGCTGCTGTCGGCGCGCATCACCTCCACCAGCATCACCGCGGTGGCCAGCTGCAAGGTGTGTTCGGCCACCGGCGCAGGCTGGCCCGCGGCAGGTGGCAGCAGGCTGTCAAACAAGTCCTTCAGCGTTTTAAGCATGAAGCCATGATGGCAGACAACTGCAACCCCTGCGGCCCACCCGCCGCAGTGCCCGCACGCCCGGTCAAGGCATCATCGTGCCCGCCGCTTTGATGGCCTCTCGAATGCGGCCGTAGGTGCCGCAGCGACACATGTTTTCGATGGCATCGATATCGGCATCGCTGGGGTTTTTGGTGCGGCTCAGCAGGTCCACCGCCGCCATGATCTGCCCGGGCTGGCAGAAGCCACACTGCGGCACATCGCGGTCCAGCCAGGCCTGCTGCACCGGGTGCAAGGTGGTGCCACCGGGGCCGGAAGCAAGCCCTTCGATGGTGGTGATTTTCTTGCTGCCGACGTCTTTCACCTTGATGGCGCAGGTGGTTACCGCCTTGCCCGCCACCAGGCAGGTGCAAGCCTTGCAGACGTTGACACCACAACCGTATTTGGGGCCGGTGATGCCAAGCTTGTCGCGCAGCACCCACAGCAGCGCCATGTCGGCCGGCGCATCGACGCTGTGGTTTTGGTTGTTGATGGTGAGGTTGTAGATGGGCATGGTGGTGGCTCCTCAAACAAACACGGGCGGTGGCAATTGACCAGCCGGCGTGGCGGTGAAAGCCGGCTGCACGTTGAGCGGGAACTTGCGCGGTTTGCGGCCCGTGGCGCGCGCGTAGGCGTTGGCGATGGCGCCCGATGGCGCCGACATGCCCACCTCGCCCATGCCGGCGATGGCCTCGCCCACGTTGGGCATCACGATCACCTGCACCTGTTTCGGGAAGTCGCGCATCTTGGCAAAGCGGTACTGGTTGTAGCTGCCCTCCTGGATCAGCCCGTCCTTGATGGTCAGGCCGGCATTCAGCACCAGCGATATGGCTTCGGCCAGGCCGCCCAGCGCCTGCTGCTCGATGCCTGAAGGGTTGATGGGTTTGCCCACATCCAGCACGATGGTGGCGCGCGTGACCTTGCACTGGTTGGGGTCGCGGCCGTCCAGTTCAACGATGCAGGCCGTGAACGCGCGCGACTCCATGTGCACACCCACGCCCTGCGCAAAACCGGGCGCCATGGCCTTGCCCCACTGCGCCGCGCCGGCCACACGCTGCAGCACCGCACGGGCCCGCGGCAGGCGCAGGAATTCGAGCCTGAAGGCCACCGGATCCTTGCCCAGCCGTGCCGCGATCTCGTCGACGATGATCTCTTCCACCGTGCGCGCCGGCATGATGTGCACCGAGCGGTACGACACCGTGGGCAGGTCGATCGCCACCGGGAAGATCTGCTTGGAGCTGACGCCAAAGTTGTACGGCGACGCGACCATGGTCTTGAAGAAAAACTGCTCATAGCCCAGGTTGCCCACGGTCTGCTGCACACCCAGCGGCAGCGAGCCGCCGAGCGCGGTGCCGATCTCGCCGTAGCCGTGGCGGGCATCGAGCCGCACGAGGCCGATGTTCTGCTGATAGCTCAGCACGTTGCCCGGGCTCAGCAGCGTGGGCGGCAGCAGCGTGGCGCGCACGCGGTGCACCTGCGGCGGCCGGCTGCGCGTGTGGCGCACGTCGTCGCTGCGGTGGTACATCAGCTTGCACGGCAGGCCGGTGAGCTTGGAGACTTGCGCCGCCACCTGCACCGGGTCCCAGAACAGGCGCCGGCCGAAAGCGCCACCACTGGGAATGACGTGGCACTTCACCTGCGTGGGCAGCAGGCCGAGGTCGAGCGCAATGGCCTGCAGCGCGACGATGGGCGTTTGCAGCCCGGCCCAGATCTCGCAGCGGCCGGGCTTGACGTCGACGATGGCGCACTCAACCTCCAGTGGCGCATGCGAGGCGGCCGGGAACTCGAACTCGGCGTCGATGGCCAGCGTGCCCAGCGGTGCTGGCAGCAGCGGCGGCAGCGCGGCGCGCAGCGCGGCGTTGATGGAGGCGTCGGACAGGCCCTTGTTGGGCCCGTCGCCCCAGGTGATGTCGAGCGCGCGGCAGGCGTCCCAGGCCTGGCCGAAGGTCTGCGCCATCACCGCCACACCGGGCGGGATGCCCACCACCGTGCCGCCGCCGGGGATGACTTCCACCGCGATCACGCCCGGCATCGCCAGCACGGTCTGGCGGTTGTTGACGCTCACCACGCGCCCGCGGATCTGCGAGGGCATGCGGCACATCGTGGGCACCGCGCCGGGCACGTCGATGTCCATGGTGAACTTCTTGCGGCCAGTGACGATGTCCAGCGCATCGAGCTTGCGCGTGGCCTTGCCCACGATGCGGTACTGCGACGGGTCGCTGGGTGCGCCGGCCTGCGGCGGCAGCCCGGCCAGCAGCCGTGCCTTGGTGACCAACGGCTTGATGAAGGGCTCGAAGCTGCGGATCGTCGACGAACCTCCGGTGAGCTGGTTGTAGACCAACTCCGGCTGCGCATCGGCCGAGAGCACGCGCACCTTGTCGAGCGTGACGCCGGCTTCCTCGGCAATCATCATCGCCAGCGCAGTGCCGATGCCGGTACCCTGCTCCAGCCGCGGCATCTCGAAGGTGTACACGCCGTCGGTGCCCAGCGTGAGCTTGACCAGCGGCATGGTGGGTGCACTGGTCTGCACGATGGAGTCACCCACATCGTAGAAGTCCACCGTGTCGGGCGGTGTCAGCGGCAAAGGCAGGGCATGGGCTGTTGCAGGCACTGTCGCGAGCCCGGTCGCGGCGGCCGCAGTGGCCACCGCTGGCACCGCGGCCGCACCTTGCAGCAGCCCTCGGCGTGAAATCCCGCCGGGCGGCAGCGCAGCTGCGTGCTCGACGGTCGCTGGTCTCAGGTTCGAATCCGTCATCGTTGTCTCCTTCGGGTTGGGAAGCACTGACGATGTGCATCGTGCGCCGTGCGCCCTGCAAGGGTTGTCGTCACGACGACATCTGCGCTGAACGTTTTCCCCTTGCATCCAGTAACCGTTCACCCGCGTAGCGCCGTTCATGTGCACCGCTGTGAACTGCTGCTGGCACACCGCACCACCTTGGAGACAAGCCACGTGAAAACGCTGCATCAAATGCTGCGCAGCAGCCTGTGGGCGTCTGTGCTGGAACCCCAGGAACTGGAGCAAGTGATTGCCGAATGCCACGAACGCCGCGTGCCCTGCGGCGGCCTGGCCATACGCCGCGGCGAACCTGCGGCGCACTGGGTGGGCGTGATTGATGGGCTGGTGAAAATGTCCGTGTCGCTGCCCGACGGGCGACACACCAACTTCACTGGCGTGACGGCTGGCGGGTGGGCCGGCGAGGGCTCACTGCTGAAGCCCGGTGCCTGGCGCTATGACGGCGTGGCCGTGCGCGACACACGGCTGGCCCTGCTGCCGCGCCACAGCTTTGAGCGCCTGATGAACACCAGCCTGGCCTTCAACCGCTTCTTGCTGCAACATCTGAACGCACGCCTGAGCCTGTTCATCGGCCTTGTCGAATTCGACCGCCTGTTGGGCCCCGACGCACGGGTAGCACGCTGCCTGGCCAGTCTGTTTGACCCCGACCTTTACCCCCACACCGGCAGCTTCATACAGCTCAGCCAAGAAGAAATCGGACTGCTGGCGGCCGTCTCGCGCCAACGTGCCAACCAGGCTCTGCACCAACTTGAAAATGATGGCCTGCTGCGCGTGGACTTCGGCGGTGTCACGGTGCTTGACCTGCCGGGCCTGCGCGCCTACAGCCCCGTGCGTGCAAAACCCGGCGACTGCAGCCGCCACCCCACGCACAGGGGTACTGGCCCCGGGGGCGGCGTGCAGATCACCCCGTTCGTCAGGGCCGGTGGCGGGTTGCGGTAGCTTGCCGTCGCTTCAAGCCGCCGCAGACAGTGCAACTTTCAGTCCAGCTTGACTTTCGCTTCCCGGATGACCTTGCCCCACTTGGCGCTTTCGGTGTCAATGAAGGCAGCGAACTCCTCGGGTGTGCTGCCTGCCGGCAGCGTGCCCATGCCCTCGAGTCTGGCTTTCACGTCGTCCAGGCGCACGATCTTGGCCACCTCATCCGACACCCGCTTGATGATCGCCGGTGGCGTGCGCGCCGGCGCCAGCAGGCCGGCCCAGGTGCTGCCGGTGAAGCCTGCAATGCCCTGCTCGATGAAGGTGGGCACATCGGGCAGCATCGGCAGCCGGCGCTCCGCAGCCACGCCCAGCAGGCGCACCTGGCCCGCCTTGCCGGGGTTGATCAAGCCCGAGGCAGCGTCAAACAGCAACTGGATCTGCCCGCCCATCAGGTCTTGCAGCGCCGCCGCCGCGCCCTTGTAGGGAATGTGCACCATGTCGGTCTGCGTCACTGATTTCAGCAGCTCGGTCGTCAGGTGCGCGGCCGAACCGTTGCCGCTGGAGCCGAAACTCAACCGGCCCGGGTTCTGCTTCGCATAGGCGATGAGCTCTTTCGCGGTCTTGAATGGCGTGTCCTTGTTGACCGCGGCCACCAGCGGCGAGACACCGATCAACGACACCGCCGCGAGATCCTTGTGGGTGTCGTAAGGCAGCTTGGCGTAGAGCGAAGGGTTGGCGGCATGCGCGGCGATGACGATGACGAAGTGGTAGCCGTCGGCCGCCGACCGGGCCAGTTCGGCGACGCCGATGGTGCCGTTGGCGCCCGCCTTGTTCTCCACCACCACCGTCTGGCCCAAGCGCTCCTGCAGCTTCTGGCCGATCAGGCGCGCCGTCACGTCGGTGAAGCCGCCCGGTGGGTAGGGGACGATGAGGCGGATCGGTTTGGCCGGCCAGGCTTGCGCGAAGGCGGCCGGTGCTGCCAGCGCTGCCGCCACGGCGAGGTGGAACTGGCGACGGGTCAGGGCGGTGTTCATGTCAGAGTCCTTTGCTTTCGATGGGGAC
>JANNMQ010000591.1:0-1675 GCA_031398045.1 Rubrivivax sp. | reverse complement strand
GGCAACGTCACGCTGCGGCTGAAAGACGTGCCCTGGGACCAGGCGCTGGACATCATCTTGCAAAGCAAGGCTTTGGGCGTGCGCAAAAACGGCAACGTGCTGTGGATTGCCCCGAAAGAAGAACTGGCCGCCAAAGAACAGGTGGAACTGGAAGCCAAGAAAAAGATTGCCGACCTGGAACCCACCCGCACCCAGGCCTTCCAGCTGAACTACACCAAGGCCGAAGAAGTGGCCAAGGGCCTGACGGGGCAGTCGCAAGCCAACTCGGGCAGCGCCGGCACCGCACAGGCCACGCGCATGCTGTCAGCACGCGGCAGTGTGATCTTCGAAACCCGCACCAACCAGTTGTTTGTCACCGATGTGCCCAGCAAGCTGGAAGAGATCCAGGCGCTGATCACGAAGATCGACATCCCCGTGCGCCAGGTGCTGATTGAAGCCCGCATCGTCGAAGCCGACGACAGCTTTGGTCGTTCACTGGGCATCAAACTGGGCTCGTCAGACCTGCGCGGCGTGCGTGGTGGTGTGCCGGGGTATGGCGTGGGCGGCAACAACTACGTCGTGCCTGGTGGCAACTACAACGCCATCGGCTACCAGACCGGGCAGACCGCCACGGGCGTCTACAGCGACACGCCGTTTGTGAACCTGCCTGCCAACGTGGGTTCGTTTTCCAACGCCTCGGCAGCGTCGTTTGCGCTGTCGCTGTTTGGCGCCACGGCCAACCGCTTTCTGAACCTGGAGATCTCGGCGCTCGAAGCCGAAGGCCGGGGTAACGTGGTTTCAAGCCCGCGTGTCATCACTGCCGACCAAACCAAGGCGCGCATTGAACAGGGCGAAGAAATTCCGTACCAGCAGGCCACATCCAGCGGCGCCACCTCGGTGTCGTTCAAGAAGGCCAGCCTGCGGCTGGAAGTGACACCGCAGATCACGCCCGAAGGCAATGTCATCCTCGACCTGGAAGTCAACAAGGACAGCCGCGGTGCGCTGACCAACGCCGGCCCGGCCATCAACACCAAGCAGGTGAAAACCCAGGTGCTGGTGGAAAACGGCGGCACGGTGGTGATTGGCGGCATCTTCACGCAAGACGAACAAAGCGACATCAACAAGGTGCCGCTGCTGGGCGACATCCCCATCCTGGGCTTGCTGTTCCAGAACCGCGTGAAGAGCACCCGCAAGACCGAAATGCTGGTGTTCATCACGCCCAAGATCGTGACCGATCGCTCCGCAACGCGCTGATGCTTGGCCCAAAAGACCAGCACCACTGCATCCACACCTGCCACCGCCACCGGGCCCCGTACAGGCCCGCGCCTTGTGCACAGGCCCTGCGCCTGAAACACCACCGCCCAGGCGCTGCCAGGTAGCAGAACCGAACAGGGGAATAAACGATGAAATTCTTGAAGCAGTTGCACGGTGCGTGGGCTTGGCCCGCAGCAGCTTTGGTGCTGGCCTTGGCGGGCTGCGGCGGCGGCGGTGGTGCGTCAGGTACCGCCCCGTTTGGCGGCGGCAGTGGCACAGGAACCGGCACGGGCACAGGCACGACGGTGGTGACGCCCAGCGCGGCCGACCTGGTGCTGGAGCTGGGCGCCAATTCGGTTTCCAACACCGGCAATGAACCCGTGGTGGCCACAGCCACTGCCATCGACGGCAACCGCAACACCGTGGCCGGCGTGCCGGTGGT
>JANNMQ010000584.1:0-6285 GCA_031398045.1 Rubrivivax sp. | reverse complement strand
TGGATGCCACTGCACACGGCTTCAGAAGCACCTTTCGAAATTGGGCCTCGGAGCACACCGAGCACGCGAACGAAGTGGCCGAAATGGCGCTTTCCCATGCCGTGGGCAACAAGGTCGAAGCGGCTTGTCGGCGCGGTGACCGGTTCGAAAAGCGCGTGCTGTTGATGAAGGACTGGGCCATTTTTCTTGGTCAGGGCAAACCGAGCCGACGAGTTCGGAAAGAGCGTTGAAGGTAGAGGCCCCGCACGACCCGTTGCTGACGATCGGTCGTCCAAACTGGTCGGCGCAAAGCGGTCATTGGCAACGGCAGGACTCAAACGTCAATTTGTGTGCAGTGTCCGGTAGAAGCGCCAGAGCCCAACCGCACCGCATGCGGCGTGCTCTCGCCATGCTTCCAGGCAGTCGGCGTGGAGCCGCGAGATGGTCTGAGACCCATTGCTCTCCCGTGAGTGCTATCAATGACTTCATTGAGTACAATGCAGCAGACCCAGGAGCGTCCACATGGCCACACTTACCATTCGCGATCTAGACGAGTCACTCAAGCGCGATCTTCGTATGCGCGCCGCGAGCCGGAACCGCTCAATGGAAGAGGAGGCACGGCAGATACTGCGTGCTGCACTTCTCGAGCCACCTGTTCCCGCTAAGGATCTGGCATCTCGCATCCGTGCCCGGTTTGTCGGTCTGGGCGATGTGGAGTTGAGTGTGTCCATGCGAGAGCCAGTGCGAACCCCGACCAGCTTCGATGAAGATTCGAAGGCCGTTCGTACCGCGCCCTCCAAACGCCGGGCGCAAACAAAGCGGCGCGCGTGAGTGTCCTTCTCGACACAAGTGTGCTCTCAGAGCTTCTGCGCGCGCAGCCAGATTCGGCAGTGCTCGTCTGGATTGCCTCCCAACCCACCAACGGCCTGTTCGTGAGCGCGGTGACCCAAGCCGAGATGATGCTCGGGGCTCGTCTGCTGCCCGCTGGCAAGCGACGTCAACGCTTGGAGCAGGCGCTCGAGGCGATGTTCCTCGAAGACTTTGCTGGCCGCATCCTGCCGTTCGACTCAGGCTCCGCGGCCGACTATGCGGTAGTCGTAGCTACGCGGCGCGGCGCAGGTACACCTATCTCTCAGTTCGATGGCCAGATCGCAGCGATTGCCCTGAGTCATCGTTTAGGCCTGGCCACACGCAACGTATCCGACTTCGAGGGCTGCGGCCTGGCTTTGACCAATCCCTGGGACATCGATGAGCGCGCCGAAGGACTTCGTTAGCCGCGGATCATGGAGATCCACCTCACCGAATCGGTGAGACGTAGCCGGTCGAGAGCGGTTGGTGGCCGAGAACGGCTGAAGATACAAAAGCCGATTTGACCGCGGGGGCGGCCACGGCGCTCTGACGTTCAGCCCATCGAAGGCGGTAGGCCCAAGTCACGAGCGATTCGTGCCTATGGCCGCGGGCGCCGCTCAAGTCCTGTTGCTGCTCGGGTGAAAGCCCTATTCGGCTCACCAACGCAAGCGCTCGGCCAAGTCAGCTTGCGGTCTTCCCTCGCGACAGTAAGGATCGTGTCCATCTAGTTTTAGGTGGACACGATGACAAGCGAGAAGACCGGTACAAGGCGACAGTACAGCGAGGCGGGTGGGCCAGACGGCCACCGTGGCCACTGGCGTCTTTATGCAGTTTCTGGATGCGGCGCTGGTTGACATGACCCCGGCGCTCACCGCTTAGGGGCCTTGCGACAGGTCTGCTGTCCCGCCACAGGCCGATCCGGAAATTCTGCCGTTTGCACAGTATCGACTGGCGAAATGGCAATCAATAGATCATTTGTCAGCCGTATGCCGCCTTCCGGTTGCCGTCGCCCCTGTGCACACTGCTGGCAATCCCATTCGACAGGCAGCCGTATGCGCAACCACCGCTTCCCCACCACCACTTATCTCAGCGCGCCCGACGTGGTGCGCCTGGTTCAACGCAAGGGCTTGCCGGCTTGCCTGGCCGGTATCGCGCAGCGCATCGAACACGACTTCAAGCGCTGGCACGACTTTGACAAGAGTGCCCGCGTGGCCTGCCATTCGCAGCAGGGTGTGATTGAACTGATGCCCATTGCCGACGCATCGCGCCATGCTTTCAAGGTCGTCAACGGCCACCCCGGGAACACGTTGCTGGGCTTGCCCACGGTGATGGCTTTTGGCGTGCTGTCTGACGTGGCGACAGGAGCGCCGCGCCTGTTGTCCGAACTGACCATCACCACCGCGTTGCGCACCGCCGCGATGTCGGCGCTGGCAGCGAAGCACCTGGCACGGCCGGGCAGCCGCCGCATGGCGCTGATAGGCAACGGCGCGCAGAGCGAATTCCAGGCGCTGGCCTTCCGCGACTTGGTGGGCATCACCGAACTGGCGCTGTTTGACGTTGATGTTGCCGCCAGCGCCAAGCTGGCAGCCAACCTGCGCGGCCAGGGCCTGCAAGTGCAGGTGTGCAGCAGCACGGCACAGGCGGTGCGGGGTGCCGACATCGTCACCACCGCCACCGCTGACAAGTGCATGGCCACCATCATCACGCCCGACATGGTGGAGCCGGGCATGCACTTCAATGCCGTGGGCGGCGACTGCCCCGGCAAGACCGAGTTGCACCGTGGTGTGCTGGAGCAGGCCGCGGTGTTTGTTGAGTTTGAGCCGCAGACGCGCATTGAAGGTGACATCCAGCAAATGCCGGCCGACTTTGCCGTCACCGAGTTCTGGCAGGTGCTGGCCGGCGTAGCGCCAGGACGCAGGAGCGCGCAGCAAGTGACGGTGTTTGATTCGGTGGGTTTTGCGCTGGAAGACTATTCGGCACTGGTGTGGCTGGCCGATACCGCAGCCGAACTGGGTATTGGCGACGTGGTGGAACTGGTGGCGCAGTCAGCGGACCCAAAGGACCTGTTTGGCGTCTTGAATCTGTCTGCACCCGCGCGGCAGGCAACCGGGCCGCTGGCATGGGCTTGAAGGCCGCCACACAGCGGCCCACCGAATTTGTGTCGGTGCGCGGGCTTCAAAAGGCCTGAACATTCGGCGCGGCTTGCCCGACACTGCGGCCCACCCCGGCAGCACCGCACAGGCCCACCATGTTTTCCACCTCACATGAATTTCAGACCCAGCCCACGTTGCCCGCGGCCCTCACGCCGCTGCTGACCACCAGCCCGCTGCGCGCAGCCATCACTGCCGCTACGCGCCAGCCTGAACCGGCACTGCTGCCCGGCCTGCTGCAGCAGGCGCGTTTGACCGACACCCAAGCGCAGCAGACGCAGGCGCTGGCACTGCGGCTTTCACGCAGCGTGCGTGAAAGGGCGCTGGACAGCGGCCGCGCCGGCCTGGTGCAGGGCCTGCTGCAGGAATTTGCGCTGTCGTCACAAGAAGGCGTGGCGCTGATGTGTCTGGCCGAAGCGCTGCTGCGCATACCTGATGCGGCCACGCGCGACGCGCTGATCCGCGACAAGATCGGCCAGGGCAACTGGCAGCAGCACCTGGGGCAAAGCCCTTCGCTGTTTGTCAACGCCGCCACCTGGGGTTTGCTGTTGACGGGCCGGCTGGTGGCCACGCACAGCGACAGCGGCCTTTCCGCCGCGCTGCGCCGCATCGTCAGCCGCGGTGGTGAACCGATGGTGCGCAAAGGTGTGGACATGGCCATGCGCATGATGGGCGAGCAGTTTGTCACTGGCCAGCACATCGAAGAAGCACTTCGCCATGCGCAGCCGCGCGAGGCGCAGGGCTTTCGTTATTCCTACGACATGCTGGGCGAGGCCGCGCTGACAGCGCATGACGCGCAGCGTTACCTGCAGGCCTACGAGCAGGCCATTCACGCCATCGGCCGCGCAGCAGCCGGGCGCGGCATCTACGAAGGGCCTGGCATCTCGATCAAGTTGTCGGCACTGCATCCACGTTATGCGCGTGCACAGCTTGGCCGCGTGATGACCGAACTGCTGCCGCGCCTGGCCGGCCTGGCGCGGCTGGCGCGGCAGTACGACATCGGCTTGAACATCGATGCTGAAGAATCTGATCGGCTTGAAATTTCGCTGGAACTGCTGGAAGCGTTGTGTGCCGACCCCGGGCTTGCCGGCTGGAACGGCATCGGCTTCGTGATCCAGGCCTACTCCAAACGTTGCCCGGCGGTGGTGGCCTATTTGATTGACCTGGCGCGGCGCAGCCAGCGCCGGCTGATGGTGCGGCTGGTGAAGGGGGCGTATTGGGACAGCGAAATCAAGCGTGCGCAGCTGGACGGCCAGGCCGGCTATCCGGTGTACACCCGCAAGGCCTACACCGACTTGGCCTACATCGCCTGCGCACGCGCGCTGCTGGCCGCGCCCGATGCGGTGTACCCGCAGTTCGCCACCCACAATGCCCACACCATGGCCGCCATCCACACGCTGGCCGGCGCCAACTACTACGCCGGGCAGTACGAATTCCAGTGCCTGCACGGCATGGGCGAGCCACTGTATGAACAGGTGGTGGGCACTGTGGCCGAAGGCAAACTGGGCCGCCCCTGCCGCATCTATGCGCCGGTGGGCAGCCACGACACGCTGCTGGCTTATCTCGTGCGCCGGCTGCTGGAAAACGGCGCCAACAGCTCTTTCGTCAACCGCATAGCCGACGACACACTGCCGCTGGAACAGCTGGTGCAAGACCCGGTGCAGACGGTGCAGTTGATGGCGGCAGATGAAGGCGTGCTGGGCGCGCCGCACTCGGCCATTGTGCTGCCTGCGCAACTGTACGGAGTCGAACGCAGCAATTCTGACGGTCTGGATTTGGCGAACGAAACGCAGCTGGCTGCGTTGTCTGAAGCGCTGCGGACCGCTGCTGACGCGCGCTGGACAGCAGTACCGCTGCTGGCGCTGCCAGTGGCTGCAGGGCTGTCGCAGCCGGTCTTCAACCCTGCCGACCACACCGACACCGTGGGCCTGGTGCAAGAAGCCACACTGCAAGACGTGCAGACCGCTCTGGCCGCAGCGCAAGACGCCGCAGCGGGCTGGGCCAAGACGCCACCTGCGCAGCGAGCAGCCTGCCTGGACAGCGCCGCGCAGCGCCTGCAAGACGACTGCGAACGCCTGTGCACGCTGCTGGTTCGAGAGGCCGGGAAGACCTTGGCCAATGCCGTTTCCGAGCTGCGCGAGGCAGTGGACTTCCTGCGTTACTACGCGGCCCAGGTGCGTGGCAATGTTCAGCACCCGGGCTTTGACAACACCACCCACCGCCCGCTGGGCCCGGTGGTCTGCATCAGCCCGTGGAACTTTCCGCTCGCCATCTTCACCGGGCAGGTGTCGGCCGCGCTGGCTGCGGGTAATGTGGTGCTGGCCAAACCTGCCGAACAAACGCCCCTGGTGGCCACATTCGCCGTCCAGGCCTTGCACGCCAGCGGTGTGCCACGTGGTGCGCTGCAGCTGCTGCCAGGCCGCGGCGAAACGGTGGGTGCGGCGCTGGTGGCCGATGCGCGCGTGCAGGGTGTGCTGTTCACTGGCAGCACGGCAGTGGCGCGCATCCTGCAGCGCACACTCAGCATGCGGCTGACGCCTGACGGCCAACCGGTGCCGTTGGTGGCCGAAACCGGCGGCCAGAACGCGATGGTGGTGGATTCGTCGGCGCTGACCGAACAGGTGGTGCAAGACGCCGTCAGCTCGGCTTTTGACAGCGCGGGCCAGCGCTGTTCAGCACTGCGCGTGCTGTGTGTGCAGCGTGAAGCTGCCGACCGGGTGGTGCAGATGCTGCAGGGCGCGATGGCTGAATTGCACATCGGCGACCCGCGCCTGCTGGCGGTGGATGTGGGCCCGGTGATCGACGCCCAAGCCAGCGATGGCATTCAGCGCCATATCGACCGCATGCGCCAGCGCGGCCGTCGGGTGTGGCAGGCGCCGGGTGCGGGCCCTCTGGCGGCCGCCGAAACCCTGTCCAATGGCCACTTTGTGGCGCCTACGCTGATAGAGGTCAACAGCCTGACTGAACTGGAGGCCGAGGTTTTTGGCCCCGTGCTGCACCTGCTGCGCTACGACCGCGACGAACTCGGTGGCCTGCTGCAAGCCATCAACCACACCGGTTATGGCCTGACCTGCGGCGTGCACACGCGCATCGATGAAACCGTGGCGCAAGTGACACAAACGGTGCATGCGGGCAATTTGTATGTCAACCGTAACGTGGTGGGTGCGGTGGTGGGTGTGCAACCCTTCGGCGGCGAAGGCCTGTCGGGCACCGGTCCCAAAGCGGGCGGGCCCTTGTACTTGCTGCGCCTGTTGTCGCAAGCACCGGCTGCCGCTGCACGTGCGGCCGTACACGCAGCCGGCGCAGC
>JANNMQ010000465.1:0-7672 GCA_031398045.1 Rubrivivax sp. | reverse complement strand
GCACAGGCTGCTCAACCAGGGCCGCCACACGTGCCCAGCGGTGTGAAGCCAGCAGTTGTTCCAGCACCGCTGAACCCAGCGCACCCGCCGCGCCGATAACGATGACGCGCTGCGGCACCGCGGCGCGGATGGAAGTGGGTGGCCGGGCGGCAACCGCCAAGGCAATTTTTGGGTCCAGCATGGGCCCGATCATCGCTGTTACGCGGCCGGGAAGCACCCAACACAGCCCAAACCTAACTGATGAGCTGAACTCTCTGGGCATGTCCAAGAAAACCCGTGAACACGCAGACCAGCATTGCTGAAGCAGGCGCCGCCAGAAGCGGCGCCCCGGGTTCACGCCCCGATCAGTTTGTCGATCGTGATCGGCAGTTCCCGTATGCGCACGCCGGTGGCGTGATAGACCGCGTTGGCGATGGCCGCTGCGGTGCCCACGTTGGCCAGCTCACCGATGCCTTTGGCGCCCACCAGGTTCACTTCGTCGTCCACCTCGGGCACCAAAATCACATCCACCTGCACGATGTCGGCATTCACCGGTATCAAATACTCCGCCAGGTTGTCGTTCATGTAACGTGCTTCGCGCTTGTCGATCTCGGTGTGTTCATGCAGCGCCGAACCGATGCCCCAGATCATGCCGCCCATCAGCTGGCTGTGGGCCGTGCGCGGGTTCATGATGCGGCCTGCCGCGAATGCGCCCACGATGCGCGGCACCCGAATCTCGCGCGTGCGGGCGTGCACCCGCACTTCGACAAACTCAGCACCGAAGGCAAACATCGTCTTGCCAGCATTGCCCATGTTGGCGCCACCCGTGATGTCGGCGCTGCCCTTGTACAGCCCGGCCGTTGACTTGGAACGGCTGGTGGGCGGCACGAAGTTGCCCGTTTCCTCCACGGCACCGAGTTGCAGTTTTTCAAACGCCGCCATGCGTTGCGCCGCCGTGGCGCCCGCCGGCAGCCCAAGCCGCGCCAGCACCTGCTGACAGGCCAGTTTGACGGCAGAGCACGCACTGGCCGTGGTGACCGAGCCGCCCGACACCGGCCCCGGCGGCAGCAGCGTGTCGCCCATCATCACGGCCACTTGGTCGGGCCCGATGGCCAGCGTTTCGGCTGCAATCTGCGCCATCACCGTATAGGCACCAGTGCCCACATCGTGGGCGGCAATCTCCACCCGCGCGCTGCCATCGGCCAGCCAGCGCACACGCGCCACTGCGGGCGACACCTGCGTGGGGTAGGTGGCGGTGGCGCAGCCCCAGCCGATGAGCCAGTCGCCGTCGCGCATCGAGCCGGGCTGCGGGTTGCGGCGCTGCCAGCCGAAGGCGGCGGACGCCGCGTCATAACAGGGCATCAGGTTGCGGCTGGTGTAGCGCTTGCCGGTGACGCAGTTGCGGTCGGTGTCATTGATGCGGCGCAATTGCACCGGGTCCATGGCCAGCTTCACCGCCAGTTCGTCCACCGCGCTCTCCAGAGCGAAGATCACCGGCACTTCCGCCGGCGAGCGCATGAAGATGGGCGGATCGCGGTCGGCGCGCACCATGTGGCCGGTGCTCATCACGGTGGGAAATGCATACATCGCCGCCGCGTTTTCAACACCGCCATTGACGTAAGGGTCAGCGCGGCCATTCAGTTCCCATTGGTCGTGATGGTAGGCGGTGAACTTGCCGTCGCGCCGCGCGCCGATGCGGATACGGTGTTTGGTTTCGTGGCGGTGGCCTGAAATCGTGAAACCCTGGTCGCGCGAGGCCACCAGCTTCACCGCACGGTTTAACTCGCGGGCGGCCAGCGCAACGAGTGCGGTGCGGTGCGTGGTGGCCCCTTTCGAGCCGAAGGCGCCGCCCACGTAGGTATTGACGACACGCAGTTTCTCGGGCGACATGTTCAACTGGGCGGCAAGGCCCGCACGCAAGCCGTAAACAAACTGGCTGGGTTCGTAGACCGTCAGCTCATCACCCTGCCACTGCGCGGTGGTGGAAAACAGCTCCATCGGGTTGTGATGCTGCGTGGGTGTGGCGTATTCAGCGTCCAGCACCACGGCGGACTGGCGCAGGGCTGTCTCGGCATCACCCAGCTTCGGGTCTTTGCGCTCGGGCAACACATCGGCAGTGCGTTGCTCCACCACGCCGGCCGACCCAAAAGTGGCCGCCGGGGCTTCGCGCTGATAACGCACCACCAGGCGGTGTGTGGCCTCGCGTGCAGCTTCAAACGTGTCGGCCACGATCAGCGCCACGATCTGGCCGTCATGCGCAATCTCAGCGCCGGCCAGCGGCGCCACCATGGTCACACCCGAGCCGCCCTGAAAGAAGTGTTTCAAGGGCTGCAGCGGCGGCCGGTTCAAGTGCGTCATGATGTGCAGCACACCGGGCGTTGCCAGCGCCGCAGCGTCGTCAAAGCCGAGGATGCGGCCCTTGGCGATGCTGCTGGTGACGAGACAGGCAAACAGCGGCTGCGGCACCGGCATGTCCGACGCAAAGCGCGCGGCGCCAGTGACCTTGGCATGGGCGTCAATGCGCGGGATGGCCTGGCCCATATTGGCCAGCACGGCAGGAACAGGTTGACTCATGTTGGCACCCCACGGCCTGCGGCCGGCCTCGCCAGGCGGGAATTCACTGTCGGCAAAACCTGCGTGTTCATGTGGCGAGCTCCATGGCTTTGGCTTGCAGAAGGGCCCGCACCAGCGTTTGCTGGGCAAGCGGAATACGAAAGGCGTTGTGCTGGCGTGGTTTTGCAGCCGCAAACGCAGCGGCAGCGGCTGCAGTTGCATTCACTTCGGTCAGCGCTTTTCCGATCAGCAGTGCTTCGGCTTCACGGGCGCGCCAGGGCACGGCCACCGGACCACCGATGCCGATGCGCACCTCGCGCACGGCGTCGCCGTCCAGTTCCAGCGCCACGGCAGCGCTGGCCAGTGCAAATTCATACGACTCACGGTCGCGCACCTTCAGGTACAGCGAACGCCGCGTGTGGCCACCGGCGGGTATCGTGAAACCGGTGATCAACTCACCGGCCGCCAGCGTGGTTTCCAGGTGTGGCGTGTTACCCGGCAAACGGTGCAAAGCGGCGAAGCGCAGCGTGCGCGCGCCCGCAGGCGCCAGCGTCTGCACGCTGGCGTCCAGCGCCACGAGCGCGGTGGCAAAGTCGCCGGGATAACTGGCAATGCACTGCTCTGACGCACCCAGCACCGCATGCCAGCGGTTTTCACCGTCCAGCGCCGAACAACCCGCACCGGGTGTGCGTTTGTTGCAGGGCCAACTGGTGTCGCGGAAGTAAGCGCAACGGGTGCGCTGCAGCACGTTGCCGCCCACGCGTGCCATGTTGCGGATCTGCTGTGAAGCCGCAAGTTGCAGCGACTGCGCCACCGCCGGGTAGTCCCGCAGCACACCCGCGTGGTCGGCCACCTGCCGCATGGTGGCCAGCGCGCCGATGTAAAGGCCTTGCGGCGTAAGCTGGATGGCACGCATCGACGGCGCAGCGATGCGCGTGATGTCGATCAGCTGTGACGGCCGCATGACGTCCAGCTTCATCATGTCCAGCAGCGTCGTGCCGCCGGCTAGGTATTGCACCGAGGCCTGGGCTGCCGGGTCGGTGGCTGGGGTTGTTCTTGGGCCTGCCGCCGGGCTCATTGCCGTGTTCGGCAGCACCGGTGCAGCAGCGTGCACCGCAGCTTGCACCGCACCCGCAGCGTCGCTGGAAAATTGGTGAGTGAAGGGCCGCATCAGGCGCTCCGCATCAGTGGCGCAGCCTGGCGCACGGCCGCCACAATGTTCGGGTACGCCGCGCATCGGCACAGGTTGCCGCTCATGTATTCGCGGATCTCGCTGTCGCTGCGGGCCCGGCCTTCGTTGACGCAGGCCACGGCGCTGATGATCTGCCCTGGCGTGCAGTAGCCACACTGGAAGGCATCGTTGTCGATGAAAGCTTGCTGCATCGGGTGCAGCGTGCCGGGTGCAGCCAGACCTTCGATGGTGGTGATGGCGATACCGTCCACTTGCGCCGCCAGCGTCAGGCACGACAGCACCCGCTCGCCAGCGACGAGCACCGTGCAAGCGCCGCACTGGCCGTGGTCGCAACCCTTTTTGGTGCCTGCCAGGCCGATGTGTTCGCGCAGGGCGTCCAGCAGGGCGGTGCGCGGGTCCAGGCGCAGGCTGTGCGACGCACCGTTCACGTTCAGGTTCACGGTGATGGCGCTGCGCGTGCCGCCGTGCGCTTGCAAGGCGGCTTGCGGTGCCGCGGCTGCCAGCGGCTGCGCTGGCGCGCGGCTACCGCTGCCCGTGGCGGGCTGCGCCTGCGCGCTGGTGGCTGTGCCTGCAACCAGTGGCACCGCCGCAGTGGCAGCACCGCTGATCATGAACGTTCGTCGCGAAAGCGCCGCCGTGACAGGCGCATCAGCGCGGGGCAGATCGGGCTGGTCCATCGATAGGGCTCCTGATTGGACAGGGCCTTGCCGGTCGGCTGCCCTAACGCGCATGCTGGTGTGAATAACTGCCAACGCTCACGGACTGCACGCCGCCTTTCTGTAGGACTGCACCGCGCCGCGTTCACCAACGGGCCAGCGCGGCGCTGCTGCGCCAAAGGGCACAGGCCGCACCCGCAGCCCCCACCCCATGACCTGCCAGGTCATCGACTTCGTGATTTGTCGGGTGCACAGTGGCTGCAACAACGCTTCATCCGCGCCTGAAAGCCCACCATGCCCACCCTGGACCTCATGCCGCTGTCCTTCGCCCTCTTGATCGGCATACCCGCCTTACCGCATCGGCTTGGGGTTTGCCACGTTCAACTCGTTCAAGGGTTAGGCGCGTGGGCGGCAGTCTCGCCACGGGCCACTTTCATCGCTGCCCGCAACACCTGGCGGTCGCCCACATGATTGGCCAGCACCAGCAGCAGCCGGGCCTGGAACCGTTCAGCCTCTTCGTCGCTTAAATCGCGCTGGCTGCTGATGAGCTCTTCGTAAAAGCCGTCGGGGTCGGGCAGGTTGGCTTGAAGTTGCAGCGCAGGCTGCGGCGTTGCCGTGACGGCGCAAGCCACAGGCGCAGGCGCGGCCTGTTGGGCGTCAGCCGGCGCCGCCTGTCCCGTGGCGCGCAACACAGCCGCAGCAATCTTCTTCACGTCAAAGCAGCGCCAGCGCGCCGCCCTTGGTGGTCAGGTCTGATCAGGTAGGTGGTGCCCGGCTGCGCGTCATAACGCGCTGTCAACAAACCTGTCTCGGTGTCCTGAACAGCGAGGCCCACCAACAACACCGTGGCTGCCACGCCGCCAGCCTGCACCTGCTGCTGCGCAGGCGCCGTGCCAAACACCAACAACGTGAAGCCGGTGCCACAAGCACCCAGCGCATCCAGCAGCCATCCGGGCTTGCCGCCCAGCTGCACCGGTGCGTCGGCGCAGGGCGTGCCGGGTTGCATCAGGCCCGCAAACACGTCCTCATCGGGTGTGTTCAGTGACGACTGCAGGTAAGGCGTGGGCGTGGACAGGCGGCCACTGTTGACCAGTCGGCGCGCAAACGGCTGCTGCTCAGACAGCTGCAGCGTGGCGTCGCGCAACACGCGGCTGGCGCGGCTTTTGGGCGTGATGAAGTCGGTGGAACGGGTGGAATTCAGCAGGTTGTCGTCAGCTGCAAAAGCGCGTTCTTCGTGATAGCTGTCCAGCAACGGCAGGCCGGCCTGCCCGTCCAGCACCAGCTTGAGCTTCCACACCAGGTTGTCGATGTCTTGTACGCCGCTGTTGGCGCCGCGCGCGCCAAATGGCGACACCTGGTGTGCAGCGTCGCCAGCAAACAGCACGCGGCCATAGCGGAAGTTGTCGATGCGCCTGCACGCAAACTGGTAGACCGACGTCCACTCCAACTCGAACTCCACGTCCTTGCCCAGCATGGCCTGGATGCGCGGCACCACGTTTTCAGGCTTCTTGGCTGCGTCAGGGTCGGCGTCCCAGCCGAGCTGGAAGTCGATGCGCCACACACCGTCGCTCTGTTTGTGCAGCAGCACACTTTGGCCGGGGTGAAAAGGCGGGTCGAACCAGAACCAGCGTTCAGTGGGGAAGTCGGCTTTCATCACCACGTCGGCAATCAGGAAGCGGTCCTGGAAAAACTGCCCCGTAAAGCCACCGCCCACCATGCGCCGTGTGTCGCTGTTGGCACCATCACAAGCCAGCACCCAGCTGGCTTCGGTGTTGAACACACCGTCGGGTGTCTCGATGCTCAGCACCGCGTGATCATCAGATTGCTGCAACGCGGTGAGCTTGTGTTTCCAGCGCAGGTCCACCAGCGGGCTGGCGATGCAGGCCTGCACCAGCATTTCTTCCAGGTGGTATTGCTGCAGGTTGATCATGGCCGGCATCTGGTGGCCAGCTTCGGGCAGCAGGTCAAAGCGGTAAACCGGGTCGTCCTTGAAAAACACACGGCCCACCTGCCAGCGCACCCCTTTGGCCACCATGGGCTGGGCCAGGCCCAGGCGGCCCCAGATTTCCAGGCTGCGTTTGGCGTAACACACCGCACGTGAACCGATGCTGACGGTGTTGTTGTCGTCCAGCACCACAGCCGGAATGCCCAGCCGCGCACATTCCAGCGCCGCCGTCAGGCCCACCGGCCCGGCGCCGACGATAACCACCGGGTGGCGCTTGCCACTGCCCGGTTTGCGCTGTTCTTCAGACTGCCGGTAGGCAAACTCAGGGAAGGTGTAGGTGTTGAGCATGGTGTGCGGTTGCCCTGTCAGGCGCTGTGTCGAACTACACGGCCGGCAGCAAACTCGGTCTCGTGCATCCACGCCGCGTGTTTGGGCGCGCGCTTGGTGCGTGTCCACTCTTCCAGCATCTCCCATTTCACGTCATCCAGGCGCTTCAATTGCTCGGGCGTGGCGGTATCGGCGGCCAGCTCCAGACGGTGACCGCTGGGGTCGAAGAAGTAGATCGACTTGAAGATGGTGTGGTCGGTGATACCCACCACCGGCACGCCTGCCGCTTCCAGCCGCGTCTTGGTGTCTTCCAGTTCCTGCACGCTGCCCACCTTGAAGGCGATGTGCTGCACCCAGTCGGGTGTGTTGTTGTCGCGGCCCATCGGCGGCGCGTTAGGGATCTCGAAAAACGCCAAGATGTTGCCGTTGCCGGCGTCCATGAACAAGTGCATGTAAGGGTCGGGCGCCTTGGTGGACGGCACCTGGTCTTCAGCAATGGCCAGCACAAATTCCATGTTCAGGTGCTTGCGGTACCAGTCCACGGTTTCTTTGGCGTCTTTGCAGCGGTATGCGACGTGGTGGATGCGTTCGATGTTCATGGGGCTTGTCTCCGGATTGCGCTTGTTTAGTAACTGACGTTACTATAGTGTGGCGATGCTCACTGCGTCAAGACCTTCGTTGTTGTTATGGCGGGTGCAAGACCGGCGTTCGACTGCCTGTGGCGCGAAGAGCGGCTTGGGTTGCCGGTTCCGCTCATGTCATCCTTCACCGGCCTGCGGCCGGTGAATTCCTTCTTTACTTCGCTCCACCGGCAACCCAAGCCGCTCGTCGTCCACCAGCAGTGGAGCCCGCGCACCACCGCTGTTGCCGAACCTTGCCGCTGGGGTGGGGGGGGTGGGTGAATTGAAAAAAAAAAAACCAGAGCCGGGTTTAATAAATAATTTAATAAGTAACCCGAAACCCCCCAACCCCAAATTAGGGAAAAAACCGGGGGGGGGGGGGGGGGAGCCCCCCCCCGGG
>JANNMQ010000418.1:0-4857 GCA_031398045.1 Rubrivivax sp. | reverse complement strand
GCAGCAGCGACAGTGCCAACAGGCCCTGCGGTTGCGTCGGGATGTCGATATCCAGCGGTCGCAGCGGGGGGGTCACGGTCATGGGGCGCGCAGTGGGCAAGGGCGGCGACGCAAGCGTCGCGGATTTACGGCCTACCGATGCTAGGCGGGGCGCGATACGAGGCACGCAAGAAAAAGGGGCCCAACGGGCCCCTCTTCGTTTTCGCGTAAGCATTACCCCGGGGTCTGCGCGGAGCCCTTGTAAACGTTCCGGCCGTTCCGGCTGCGCTGTACGACCGTGCTCTGACCCGTGCTCCGACCCGTGCTCTGACCCATGCAGCGGGTCGCGGCTTTGGCCGAGCCCATCTGCTAATCTTTTATCTGTCTCCTCAACCCCCAGACAGCTAGCCGGCTGGGCTGGCATCTAAGAACAAACACTGTAGCGGCCTCGGGCTTGGGGCCCATCGGGGCTTTCCCAGGATGGAGGGCACACCCTGAGTTCCGCACCAACTTTCATGCTGCGGGCGGCGCCCTGGATCATGGAGCACAGCCCTCCTCCCATTAACGCGCCGCGTTCAAGATCCATTCCGCCGCTCGCTCGGCAATCATCAACGTTGGGCTGTTGGTGTTGCCGCTGGTGATGGTGGGCATCACGCTGGCATCGGCCACACGCAGACCCTGCAAACCTTGCACACGCAACCTGGAGTCCACCACGGCACCAGGCTCGTCAAGGCGGCCCATGCGGCAGGTGCCCACAGGGTGGAAGATGGTGGTGCCGATGTCGCCTGCCAGCCGCGCCAGTTCGTCGTCGTTCTGGTACTGAACACCCGGCTTCACTTCTTGCGGCTGGTAGCGCGCCAGCGCCGGCATGGCGGCTATGCGGCGTGTCAGGCGCAAGGACTCGGCCGCCACCCGCCGGTCTTCGGTGGTCGACAGGTAACATGGCTGGATCCGTGGCGCATCCTGTGCGCTCGGGCTGCGGATGTGCACCGTGCCCCGCGACATCGGGTTGAGGTTGCACACACTGGCCGTGAAGGCGTTGTAACGGTGCAGCGGCTGGCCAAAAGCGTCCAGTGACAGCGGCTGCACGTGGTACTGCAGGTTGGGCCAGGGCCTGGACGCATCGGACCGCGTGAAAGCGCCCAGCTGCGACGGCGCCATGCTCATGGGCCCGCTGCGGCGCAGCAGGTATTCCAGGCCGATGGCGGCTTTGCCCCACCACGAGTTCGCCAGCGTGTTCAGCGTCTTCACCCCCTGCACCGCAAACACAGCACGAATCTGCAGGTGGTCCTGCAAGTTTTCGCCCACCCCGGTCAGGTGGTGCTGCACCGCCACGCCCTGTTGCTGCAACAACGCGGCGGGGCCTATGCCCGACAACTGCAACAGCTGCGGCGTGCCAATGGCGCCCGCACACAGCACCACCTCTGCCCGCGCGCGCACCTGCACCGGGGCCCCACCACCCTGCGGCTGCAGTTCCACGCCCACCACGTGCCGGCCCTGCAACAACACCCGGGTGGCCTGGTGGCCGGTCCAGACCTGCAGATTGGGGCGGGCCCGCGCCGGGCGCAAAAAAGCCTTGCTGGTGTTCCAGCGCACACCGGCGCGCTGGTTGACCTCAAAGTAGCCCACGCCTTCGTTGTCGCCGCCGTTGAAGTCTGCGCTGGGCGGGATGCCGGCTTCCTGTGCGGCTTGTGCAAAAGCGTCCAGCACATCCCAGCGCAAGCGCTGGCGTTCTACCCGCCATTCACCACCATGGCCATGCGGCGCCAGCCCGCCGATGCCAGCGCGCCAATGGTCTTCGTGCTGCAGAAAGTAGGGCAGACAGTGTTGCCAGCGCCAGCTGTCGTCGCCTGTCAGGTCGGCCCAGTGGTCGTAGTCCCGGGCCTGGCCGCGCATGTAGATCATGCCGTTGATGCTGGAACACCCACCCAGCACCTTGCCTCTGGGGTAGCGCAGGCTGCGGCCATTCAGGCCGGGTTCGGCTTCGGTGTGGTACAGCCAGTCGGTGCGCGGATTGCCGATGCAATAAAGATAACCCACCGGTATGTGAATCCAGTGGTAGTTGTCGGTGCCACCGGCCTCGATCAGCAACACACGGTGGTTAACGTTGGCCGACAGCCGATTGGCCAGCAAGCACCCGGCCGTCCCGCCGCCCACCACCACGTGGTCATAAACCAAGGCTTCGGAAGTCGTCATCTGCACCATTTTTCTGATTCATGATGTGCAGGGCGCTAGCCCAGGGTAAGCACGAGGGCCACAAAAACAACACTTGACGCCGCTGCTCTTTACAGGCTAGCGACGCGCCGGCCCATAATAAAGCCCTGTGTCTGGCAGCCGCGCCTTCGTTTGAATGGTTCACGCAGGGTTGAGCTCCGCATGGTTTTCAAGGTTCATTTAAAGGCTCCCCGTGGGAAACAAACTTTACGTCGGCAATTTGGCTTACTCAGTACGTGATGACACGCTGCTGCAAGCTTTCTCTCCTTTCGGCACAGTGACGTCGGCCAAGGTCATGATGGACCGCGAAACCGGCCGTTCCAAGGGCTTCGGCTTCGTGGAAATGGGTTCGGACCCTGAGGCACAAGCTGCCATCAACGGCATGAACGGCCAGGCCATCGATGGCCGAGCCGTGGTGGTCAACGAAGCCCGTCCGCGTGAAGAGCGTCCGGGTGGCTTTGGTGGTGGCGGGGGCGGCGGTAGCCGCGGCGGCGGCTACGGCGGCGGTGGTGGCAGTGGTGGTTATGGCGGCGGTGGTGGTGCCGGCGGCGCTGGCGGTGGCGGTGGCCGCAGCCCCTACGGTGGTGGTGGCAGCGGCGGTGGTGGTGGTCGCAGCCCCTACGGCGGCGGTGGCGGCAGCCGCAGCGGCGGTGGTGGTGGCGGTGGTTACGGCGGCGGTGGTGGTGGCAGCGGCGGTAACCGCGGCGGCTACTGACCCATCAGCCAGCAGCCTTCCGTAGAACCCTCCGCAACAGCCCCGGCTTCTTGCGTTAAAGATTCAGGCTGAAGGTTCGACGAGTTCCACCTAAGCCAAAAGGCGCCCAGCGGGGCGCCTTTTGCTTGGGTGGGCCAGCTTGATACCCGTGGTGCACGGCGCACTCATGAGTAAATGTCACTGGGTCACTGTATTCATGCCCCGTCGGGGGGCAGCGGCAACACCGCCTGGGGGCGCTGTCAAGTACGGCGCGGCTTGCGTCCCCGGCGGGCCATCAGTGCGTCGTACCAAGCGTTGGGCAACAGCCTCAGTACTTTGGCCATCACGCCCATTTGCCAAGGTATGACACGGTAACTGCTGCCCGTGGCAATGGCGCGAAAGGCGTGCTCGGCAAACTTATCGGCAGGCATCAGGAACGGCATGGAATACGGGTTGCGCGCCGTCAGCGGTGTGGCGATATACCCCGGCAACAGCGTCACCACCCGCACGCCCTGGCGTCGACATTCTCCGCGTAGGCTTTCGCAATAGGCCACCACCGCAGCCTTGCTGGCGCAATAAGCACCGTGTCCCGGCAACCCACGAATGGCCGCCACACTGGCCACACCCACCAATGTGCCGCTGCCACGCTGGCGCATGGCCCGCAAAAAGGGGTGGAAGGTGGCTGCCAGCCCCGTGTTGTTGATGGCAAAGGTGTCGCGCAGAACGTCCAGATCGCCACGTTCAGCACTGTCCATGCCCACGCTGATGCCTGCGCAGGCAATCACCACATCGGGAAGGCCCTGGTCCAACAGACAAGCCTGGCCAGCTGCAACGATGGTGTCCACGTGCGCCACGTCAGCGCCATACACACAAGCAGTGGCCTGCAGGCCCTGCGCCGTCACCCAGGCCTGCATCTCGCCGGTGCGGCGAGCCACCAGAGCCAGCCGCCAACCGGCGCGCGCATAACGCCCGGCCAGGGCCAGACCGATGCCGCTGGAGGCCCCGGTGATAAACACCAGCGGCGATGTCATGGCACAGCAGACGGCGTCGGCGGGGCGGGCACCCGCGGCTGCATCACCGCTTTCAAAGGCCCGTTCAGGTCCAGCCGGCCGCGGCCATGGTCGTAGTTCAGGCTGTTGGCACGCAGCTCACCACCCGCGTGCTGCACCCACACCGGTTTGGCGGCCTGTACACGGTCCAGCAGCACCCAAGCCCGCAGCGACTCACTGCGGATCACCAAGGGCACACCCAGGCCATCGGCACTGATGACTTCAGCGCCGCCGTCCATCAGCAGTTCACTGCCGTCGGCTTGCCCGCGCACATGGGCCGCCTGTGCACGCGTCATGCGCCCATCCGGCGCGTAAGCCACGATGCGGGCCTGTTCAATTTCCACCCGGTCGGTGTCGGGGTAGTGCCGCAACTCGGCGCCTTCGATGCGCAATTTCAGCAGACCAGCGGCGTCAAACCGTTCCAGTGTGAAGCGGCTCATCACCGCGTCAGGTTCTGCCGAGACCACCGATTCGGCCGCGCTGGCCGTTGGGCGGGGCGAGTTTTTCACCAACCACCAAGTGGCCAGTGCCAACAAAGCCATCAACAGCAAGGGCAAATAAGAAGTCAGGGTTTCGCGCAAGCGCAGATACCAAGGCGGCACCGCCCGCGTACCGGGGCCGGCCGCTGGCGCACCCAGCGACAGCGGCACTTCGGGCAGATCGGGCAGGTGAAGTTCGACGCTCAATGCAGCCTCAGACGCCAACAGCTGGCGGTGCAAACACCCGGGCAGGGTGGCTTGCTTTTTCTGCTTGCCCCCATTCTCGAATCTGAAAAAGGTCGTGCATCAGACCGCATCCAGGGTCTGGACCTGATCACGCAACAAGCGCGCATAACGGCCCGACGCTACCAGCAGCAAATCGCAGAACTCGCGCGCCGCGCCGTGGCCGCCGCCGCTGCTGGTGACGTGATGCGCCACGGCC
>JANNMQ010000285.1:0-2253 GCA_031398045.1 Rubrivivax sp. | reverse complement strand
CTGCAGATGGGCTTTCGCACGTTGGCGCTGGAAAAGCGGTCGGCCGAGGTCTGGGAGGTGCTGGGCGCGGTGAAGACCGAGTTCGGCAAGTTCGGCGAGGTGCTGGCGAAGACGAAGAAAAAACTGGCCGAGGCCAGCGACACCATCGACTCGGCCAGCGTGCGCACCCGCCAGATGGAACGCCGCTTGCGCAGCGTGGAGTCGCTGCCCGAGGCACGCACCGCCGAGCTGCTGCCGCTGGAGCCCCGTGCCGACGAAGAAGACGGCAGTGGCTGACAGCGGCCCCGACGTGCGGACCACGACCGCCACACCCCCCACACCCGCAACACCCGCAGGCACATCAGGCCGGCTGCTGCTGGGTCTGGTGGTGGGCCAGCTGGGTGTGCATGCGGTGATGGCCGGCCTGCGCCTGGCTTCGTCACTGCAGGCGCTGCGCGAGGGCTACAGTGCCTGGGCGGTGGGTCTGCTGTTGGCGTTGTTTGCGGCCGCACCGGTGCTGATTGCATTTCCTGCCGGTCGCATGGCCGACCGCCTGGGTTACCACCGCCCGGTGCTGGTGGCGGTAGCCAGCACCATGCTGGGCGCGCTGCTGGCGGTGCTGTCCACCTGGGTGCAGGGCGGCTGGCAGTTCGCGCTGCTGTGTGCTGCGGCGGTGGCAGTGGGCGCCGGCACCAACGTGGGCATGCTCACCATCCAGCGCGCAGCCGGCTTGGCAGCGCACAGCATCGTCGAACGGGTGCGTGTGTTCAGCTGGCTGGGCGTGGCGCCGCCACTGTCCAATGTGGTGGGCCCGGTGATGGTGGGTTTTGTGATCGATGCCGCGGGCTTTCGCGCCGCCTACCTGGCGCTGCTGGTGCTGCCGCTGCTGACGCTGATTTCGATGCGTTTTGTGCCCGCCTTCAAGCCCCAGCCCGTGCATGAAGACGCCCACAAACACCGCACCTGGGACCTGCTGCAGGCGCCGGGCATGCGCCGCCTGCTGGTGGTGAACTGGTTGTTGTCGATGTGCTGGGACGTGCATCTGTTCGCCGTTCCCATCCTGGGCCACGACCGCAGTTTCAGCGCCAGCACCCTGGGCCTCATCCTGGGCTGTTTCACAGCCACGGTGACGCTGGTGCGCGCGTTGATTCCGTTCCTGGCCGCAAGGCTGGAAGAAGTGACGGTGCTGCGTGCGGCCATGGTGGGTGCGGCGCTGGTATTCGCCGTTTATCCGCTGACTACCAGCCCCTGGACGATGGCGCTGTGTTCGATGCTGCTGGGTGTGTCACTGGGCTGTGTGCAGCCCATGGTGCTGTCGATGCTGCATCACTTGACACCCGACGACCGGCATGGCGAATCGCTGGCCCTGCGCTCTTTGGTCTCGCATGCGTCCAGCACGCTGATGCCGCTGGTGTTTGGTGCCAGCGGCACGTTGATCGGCACGGCAGTGCTGTTCTGGTTGGTCGGCGCCGGTGTGGGCGGTGGCGCTTGGGTGGCCCGTGGTCTGCGGCCGGCGCGTGCGCAGGCGAGCGCTGTCGCCGACTGAAAGCCCCTGCGCTTACTTAGAAACGCAGGCTGCCCGATGCAGGCGGGGGCGGCGGCTCCAGCGTTGCTGCGCGGGGTGCGACACGCGGCCCTTCATCAGCAGCAGCTGCTGCTGCAGGCGCCGTCCTCGCGGCCAGCGGGGTGACATCGGCGCCTTTCCAGCCCTTGGGCAGGCGCGTTTCGCGGGGGTAGCCCGCGGCATCCAGAAAATTATGCCAATCGCCCTCGGTGTACCCGCGCAGCGGCTGGGTGCCGATGGAAAGCGCCGGCACCGTGCGCACGCCCATCAGCTTTTGCAGCGCCGCCACGTCATCGTCGTTCAGCACCTGCCGCTCCAGAAAGGGAACGCCACGTTGCTGCAGCAAGCGGCGGCCGCTGTCGCAAGGGCTGCAGTCGGTGCCGCTGTACAACGTGACGGGGTAGCGCAGCACGGCGGTGCGCAGTTCAGTGGGCAAGCCGGCAGCCAGGGCTTCAGCGGCAGAAGGCGCGGCGGCGCGTGCACCGGTGGCCCTGGATGGACCCACACTGGTCACCCGGGCCGCACTGGGGGCCGGGGGCCGGTCGGTGTAGACCACGCTGCCGTCGGGCTGCACCACCTTGTACAGCGCCCAGGCCGGCCCCAAGGCCCAGGTGCCGGCTGCAGCCATCACCAGATAACGCAAAACGGTGCCAGGTTTCATGGTGTTTTCATTCGGTAGCGCGGGTGCAGGTTTTGCGGACAGCGTGACC
>JANNMQ010000186.1:0-4053 GCA_031398045.1 Rubrivivax sp. | reverse complement strand
GTGCCGGGTGCCACCCTCAACCGCTTGTGTGGCAGCGGCATGGACGCCGTGGGTACGGCAGCGCGTGCCATCAAGGCCGGTGAAGCGCAGTTGATGGTGGCCGGCGGTGTGGAAAGCATGAGCCGCGCGCCTTTTGTGATGCCGAAGGCAGAAAGCGCCTTCAGCCGCAGCAACGCGGTCTACGACACCACCCTGGGCTGGCGCTTCGTCAACAAGCGCATGAAAGAGCTGTACGGCGTGGACAGCATGCCCGAGACGGCTGAAAACGTGGCCACCGACTTCAAGATCGAGCGCGAAGCGCAAGACCGCATGGCGCTGCGCAGCCAGCAAAACGCCGTGAAGGCGCAGCGCGAGGGCCACCTGGCGCGCGAGATCGTGCCAGTCAGCATCGCGCAGAAAAAGGGCGAACCATTGCTCGTCAGCAGCGACGAACACCCGCGCGACACCAGCCTGGAAGCCCTGGCCAAACTGAAAGGCGTGGTACGCCCCGACGGTACCGTCACCGCCGGAAACGCCAGCGGCGTGAACGACGGTGCCTGCGCGCTGCTGCTGGCCAGCGAGGCCGCAGCCACGCGCCACGGATTAAGCCCACGCGCCCGCGTGGTGGGCATGGCCACCGCCGGCCTGGCGCCGCGCATCATGGGTTTTGGCCCCGCACCCGCCACGCGCAAGCTGCTGGGCTTAACCGGCCTGACGCTGGCACAGATGGATGTCATCGAACTGAACGAAGCCTTTGCCGCCCAAGGCCTGGCCGTGCTGCGCGACCTGGGACTGCCCGACGACGACCCGCGTGTCAATGCCTGGGGCGGCGCCATCGCGCTGGGCCACCCGCTGGGCGCCAGCGGCGCGCGGCTGGTCACTACGGCCATCAACCAGCTGCACCACGGCGGCGGGCGCTACGCCCTGTGCACCATGTGCATAGGCGTGGGCCAGGGCATCGCCATCATCGTCGAAAGGGTGTAGAAACCGGTGACACAGCGAACCAGGAGATACGGACCATGAACCTTGCACAGTTCAAGTTGGCCTTGCATGCATACTTGATCGGCGAGAACGAAACCTTGGTATCGGTTTTCAAGTTCGACGTGTTCTTCAACGACCTGGTTCAAGCCGAAAAGCTCAACGCTGCGGGTCTTGAGCTGACCAACGCTGACGTACTCAAGTACGGCGGCCAGTGCTACCACTTCATTCAGGCGCTTTGTGGCGCGCTGGAGTACCGGGCTGCCAACGCCGACACCGTGAAAAACATGCAGGCCGACAACCCCAAAGCAAACTTCGGCGACAAGATTCCAGGCACCACCGAAACGCTGAAGGGCGGCACTGACAACCCCTGGGACAGCATCAAAACCAACACGCTGTCCAAGGCCATGCGCAAGTGTGCCCACAAGTGGATAAACAACCTGAAACGCAGCATCAGCATGGGTGGCAACGGTTACGACTACCGGCCTTCGAAGGGTGTGCTTTTTCACATCAAAAAGTAGGCTGGAAGGGCGCTCAGGGCGTTGCAGCAGGCGCGGTGGCCGCCGGCACTGGTAGCCTCCCGTCCCCATGACACCTGAACCCGCAAAGCCCAACGCCTTCCTGGAAATTGGCGTCACCATCGCCTTGCCGGCGCTGGTGCTGATGAAACTCAGTGGCGACACCAGTCTGGGCCCGCTGAAAGCCCTGCTGCTGGCTTTGGCTTTTCCGCTGTTGTGGGGGCTGTGGGACGCCTGGCGGCGCCACAAATTCAACTGGCTGGCGGCGCTGGGGGTGGTCAGCACCCTGCTCACCGGCGGCATCGGCCTGATGAAGCTGGACGCTGGCTGGCTGGCCGTGAAAGAAGCCGCCGTACCCACACTGATTGGCTTGGTCATCATGGGTTCAGCCTGGACCAGCAAGCCGCTGATCCACATGATGGTGTTCAACGCGTCGTTGTTCGACGTTGAGCGTGTGCAAAAAGCGCTGGCTACCAAGGGCACGGCTGCGGAGTTCGAATTGCGCCTGCGTCAAGGCACCTACATGCTGGCCGGCACCTTCTTCTTTTCAGCGGTGGCCAACTTTTTCCTCACCCGCGCCATCGTCACCAGCCCCGCAGGCACCGAAGCGTTCAACGAAGAGCTGGGGCGGCTGACCCTGCTGAGTTACCCGATTATCGCCATCCCTTCGATGCTGATGATGATGGGCATGTTGTACTGGCTGGCGAAACACGCCAAGGCGCTGACCGGCCTGGAACTGGGCGCCATGCTGCATGGCAGCTGAAAGGGCGCGTGCCCAGGGCCTGGTTGCAGCGGCCAGGTGCTAGCAGATGGTTGTTGCGGCCCCTGCAAGCCACTGTGTGGCAGCAGACCAAACCTACAATCCCAAACATGGAAGATCTTGCGCTGGGGTTTGCGACGGTGGTTATGCCTTTGGCTGACCAGACGCCGTGGTCGGGATTGATACCGGCATGAACCCCGGCCCTGATGGCACCCGCGCAGGCCAGAGTCGTCGGCACTGTCTGCTGGCGGCGGCCGCCGGTGCCCTGGCTTGGACGGCACCGGCGCGGGCTTTGCAGGCACCCACTGGCGAGGCTGTATTGACCGTCAGCGGGCGCTTGCGGCGGCCCAACCAGGACCGCCAGGCCGTCTTTGATATGTCCATGCTCGAAGCACTGGCCCAAACCAGCCTGGTGGTCCATACACCCTGGTACAACGGACCGCGCACCTTCGTCGGCCCGCTGTTGCGGGATGTGCTTGACGTGTGCGGCGCGCAAGGCGATGTGCTGCGCCTTACCGCATTGAATGATTTCAGGGCCGACATACCTTTCAGTGACGTCATCAAACACGAGGTCATCGTGGCCCGACTGATGGACGGAAAACCCATGTCGGTGCGCGAAAAGGGGCCGCTGTTTGTGATGTACCCCTTCGGCTCCAAGGCCGAATTGCGCAGCACCGTCTATTACTCGCGTGCGGTGTGGCAACTGCGCTGGGTAGAGATACTGTGAACCCCGCTTCAACGGCCACGGCATCACCCCGCACCGGCCTGTCTGGGCTGGCGCTGACGGGCATGGCCCTGCTGGTGGTGCTGCTGGCCGTGGTGTTGGTGCAGGCCCGCCAGTTTTCGTTGCTGCGCCAGGCCGTACAGACGTCGCCCGAGTACAGCATGGTGGCGGTGTACCAGGCCGAGTTTGAATACCAGCGGCTCATCCAGCAGTGGCAGACCGCCGTGGACGAACGCCGGCCGTTGGACAGCCGTGCCCTGCAACTGCGTTACGACATTTGGGTCAGTCGCATGGGTTTGCTGCAGACCGGCGAAGCCGGCCGGTTGGCCGCCTCCAACGCTGCTGACCGGGACACGGTTGAAGAGGCCCTGCGCTTCATCGCCCGTGCTGACCGGGTGTTGGGCAGTGCGCCCGACGTGCGGCAGACTGGCAGCCGCCAACCACTGACACGCGAATTCCTGGTCGCTGAAGTGCCGCAGCTGAAGGCCTTGGGTACACCCCTGCATGCCATGACCTTGAATGCCGCCGACCGTGTGGCACGGCAGGCCGAGGAGCGCACCCAGGCGGTGCAGGAACAAAACCTGCTGGGTCTGGGTCTGACCGTGTTTTTGTGTTTGCTGACGCTGGCATTTGCCGCTGTGGCCCTGCGTTCACTCAAACAGGGCCGTCAGCGCCAACTGGAACTGGAAGCACTGATGATGCAGCTGCGCCAGGCGCAAAAGGCAGCCGAAAGTGCCAGCGCAGCCAAGAGCGAATTCCTGGCCCACATGAGCCACGAGGTGCGCACACCCTTTCATGGCTTGATGGGCATGTTGTCGTTGTTGCGCGAAACGGGTCTTGCCCCCCAACAAGAAGCCTACTTGCGCACGGCCACGGAATCGGCCGACCACCTGCTGGCGGTGCTGAACGACATCCTCGATTTGTCGCAATTGGAAAATGGGCGCCTCAGGTTGGCTTTGGTTGCGGTAGACCTGCGCACCCTGCTGCGTGACGTGGAAGCGTTGGTGCGCCCGCAGGCCATGGCGCGCGGACTGTCGTTTCATGTCGACATTGCGCCCGACGTGCCCGAGCTGGCGCGGCTGGACCCGATGCGC
>JANNMQ010000173.1:0-2122 GCA_031398045.1 Rubrivivax sp. | reverse complement strand
GGGTGCGCTTCATGGCAGGGGCCTGGTGGATTGAAAGAGCGCGGGCTTTTTGCGGCTGCTGGCAGTCAGTTGAACAGCATCGCGGCTTGCAGGTACACCCGCGCGCCGGGTTTTTCCGTGGCCCCGCGCACGTTGCCGCCGGTGGGCTGGGCAACGCTGAAGCGCAGCGAATATTCACCGGCCCGCACCCAGGCCATGCCCACACCAGCGCCGCTGAACTGCACATGGTTGGCTTCGGCGTTGGGCTGGCTGCCGGCACGCGGGCGGTAGCGGTATTGCACATAGCCGGTGTCGGCAAACACGCTGAACACAAATTCGCGCGCCAGGCGGCCCAACCAGTCTTCGGGGGGCAGCCAGCGCAATTCCAGCGCGCCCACCACACCGCTGTCGCCACTGCCTTCGCCCGAAGCAAATGCGCGCACCGCGTCGGGCCCACCCAACCTGAACTGCTCGGTGGTGTCCAGGTTGTTGGCAGCGTGTTGCCCGCGCAGGCTGAAGTACAGCAGCGCGCGCCCGGTCACCAGATCTTGCAGCCGCGAAAAGCCATAGGTCAGTTTGGTGAAGCGAGCGTCGTCCACCAGGCTGGGTGTGGCGCCCTGCAGCGGTTTGACCTGGCCACTGACCAGGTTCACTTCATAGGTGTTGACAGCACCACCCAGCAGGCTGTCGCGAAAGTCGCCGGTGGCGCCCAGCGTGGCGGCCTGCACCTCGCGTTTGGCGCCGCTGTTGATGTTGCGGTCGTCATAGCTTTTGTATTCCAGTGACAGCAGCGTGAACAGATTCAGGTTGCGCGCCCGCACCACCGGGTACAGGCCGTAGACATTGGCCGTGGCCGCCGTGCCGTGCAGGTTGAGCGGAAACGCTGCTTTGTCCAACTGGTACTTCACGCCCGACAGTGAAGCGCCCAGCTTCAAACCATCACTGCCCAGCGGCGTGTTGTAACCCAGCAATGCAAAGGCCAGGCCGCCGGTGCTGGACGCCAAGGCATTCAGCGTCAGTCCGTCGCCACGCCCCAGCGGGCTGTTCAGCTGCAACAGGCCCGACGCACGGTACAGGCCCAACGCGTCGGTGCCGTTGGCGTCCACTTCCAGCTTGCCGGTGCTGCGCATTTCTGCGCTGGGTGTGACCACCAGCGTGGCGGTGCCCGGTGTGCTGCCGGGCCGCACTTCAAAGCGCGCTGTCAGGCCGCGCAGGTCATTGACCAGAAACACCACGCGTTCGATGTCACGCACTTTCAGCACCTCGCCGCGCTGCAGCCGGTCCAGATAGGCTTGCACCACGTCGCGGTCTACCGGCAGGCCGTCGCGCCAGTTCAGTTCAACGCGGTCCAGCCGGCCTTCCAGCACGGCCAGCTTGACAACGCCGTCAGCCGCGTCCTGTTCAGGCACGTAGGCGTAGGCCAGGTAATAGCCCAGTTCTCGCTGCAGGTAGCGCGTGACTTCGGCCGCGGCATCCACCAGGTCTTCAAAACTCTTGCCCGGGCCGACATAAGCCGCCGTGATGCGGGCCAGCGCTGCACGCAATTCAACCGGGCTGCTGTCGTCAACGCGGTAGGCCTTGACGTCCAGCCGAAGTTCATCGGCGGGCTTGCCCAGTTCTCGCGCCGCGGTTGTGCTGGGCAGCCGCTGGGCTGGCAGCGCATTGGTGTCGCTGAGGCTTTCAGCAGGCTGCCGCGGCGGCGCCAGCTCGGTGGTGGTTGGCACCACCGCTGGCGTGCGGGGTGTGCCGTCGGGCACCGCCTGGGCCCAGGCGGTGGTCGCCACCCATGCGGCGGCGCCGCCCCACCACCCTGTTGCCCGCAGGCCCAACCCACCCCCCGGGCCAGAGCAGCGTAGCCTGAGCACTAGACCCAACATATTGCAGTGCCCGCAAGGGCCTTACCAGGGCAAAGTTTCAGCAGCGTGAAAACGGGTCTAAGGTGCAAGGTTGGGCTCTCCAGATGCGGGCAGACCACCCAGGCTGCCCAGCTCAAATGACGATAGGCGCTTTCCAGGTCAAAAGAACTGGAGGATGCACGTAGACAACAGTCGGCCTTGCAAGTCGCCTAATCGTTTGTAGGGGGTTCCCAACGCTGGCACTCGCGCTGACACTTCAGCCCACTCAACCTGGTCTACCGATGCGC
>JANNMQ010000172.1:0-1578 GCA_031398045.1 Rubrivivax sp. | reverse complement strand
CGCCGCCAGGCCGGTGATGGGCAGCGTGCTGGTGTTGGACGCAAACACCGCGCTAGGGGCCAACAGGGCCTCGGCACGGCGCGTCACATCGGCTTTGACGGCGCGGTCTTCGAACACGGCTTCGATGACAAGGTCGCAGCCTTGCAACCGCGCAAAGTCGGTGCCCGCGGTGATGCGCGCCAGCAGCGCATCGCGCTTGTCAGTTGTGCTCTTACCGCGCTTGACGGCCTTGTCCAGCAGCCCTTGGCTGTAGGCCTTGCCTTGGTCGGCCTGCTGTTGCGTGGTGTCGAGCAGCACCACGTTGATGCCCGCCTTGGCCGACACATAGGCAATGCCGCCCCCCATCATGCCGGCGCCCAAGACACCCAGCTTCTGAACCTTTGAAAGCGGCACAGCTGCCGGCCGGGAGGCCCCTTTCTTGATGGCATTCAGCTGGTACCACAACGTGTTGATCATGTTCTTGCTGGCCTGCGACATCACACAGGCTGCGAAGTAACGGCTTTCCACCACACTGGCCGCGTCCACGTCAAGCAGCCCGCCTTCAAAGACACTGCTCATGATGTGCGTCACAGCGGGGTAATTGCCCCAGCTCTTGGCCGACGCCATCGACGGGGCTATGGCCAGCAGTTGCGCCACCGCAGGCGTGCGTGAATCACCGCCCGGCATGCGGAACTTGGGCAGGTCCCAGGGCTGCCGGGCTTTGGGGTTGTTGATGATCCAGACCCGTGCTTGCGCCAGCAGGTCTTCGCGGTCGACGGCCAACGCCGTCAGCAGGCCCATGCCCAGCGCCTTGTCGGGTGCCATGTCGTGGCCTTCGCAGCAGATCTGCAGTGCCTGCTGGATGCCCACCAGCCGAGGCAGCCGCACCGTGCCACCGCCGCCGGGCAGCAGCCCGAGCTTCACCTCGGGTTGCCCAAGCTTCAGCCGCGGGTGGTGGATGGCGATGCGTGCGTGGCAGGCCAGTGCCAGTTCAAGGCCACCACCCAGTGCATGCCCGTTGATGGCAGCCACCACGGGTTTGCCTTGCAGTTCCAGCTGGCGCAGCACCCTCTTCATTGCCATCGACGCTTCAAAAGGCTCTTCGGGCGTGCACCATTTCGACATGCGATCGAGGTCGCCGCCAGCGCAGAAGTCGGCTTTGGCTGACGTGAGGATCAGGCCTTTCACACCCGGCTCGGCCAGTCGCTGCACAGCGGCGGCTATGCCTTCCATCAGCACATCACCCACCACATTCATCGGCCTGCCGGGCAGGTCCATGGTGGCGGTGAGGATGCCGTCGTCGGCCAGTGTCAATGAAACTGCAGCGTTATCCATGATCAAACTCTTTCGATGATGGTGGCGATGCCCATGCCGCCGCCCACGCACAACGTGGCCAGGCCGGTGCTGAGGTTGCGACGTTCCAGCTCGTCCAGCAGCGTGCCCAAAATGATGCAGCCAGTGGCGCCCAGCGGGTGCCCCATGGCGATGGAGCCGCCGTTGACGTTCACGCGGTCCAGACCCACACCCAGGTCGCGCGCGGTTTTCATTGGCACCACGGCAAAGGCTTCGTTGATCTCGAACAAGTCAATGTCAGCCGCT
>JANNMQ010000952.1:0-1642 GCA_031398045.1 Rubrivivax sp. | reverse complement strand
GGCACCAACGACCGCGGGCTGGAGGTAAAAAGCAAAGTCACTTCGGCAGGCCTTGCGGCCCCGCTCGGGCCAGGTAATTTGCTGGCACAGGTTGCACAAAGCCACACCACAGGGCCTGCCGTGCACCGCAAACACACCAGCACCAGCTTGGCCTACGTCTACCCCTTCGACAGCGAAACTGACTTTTATGCGGTGGCCATGGACGACCGGGTTCGTGGTCAAACGCGGGGCGTGTCATGGGCCGCCGGTGCGCGCCTGCGGTTCTGAACGTCTGGGAGCATTCAAGGTGATTTTTATTGTTGATGGCACCGGGTCGGACAACGACACCGAATACCAGCGCGAAATGTCTGGCGGCTTTTGTCGCAGGCTGCAGAAAAAGTGCAACAGCCGCTACTGGCGCGGCCCTTCATTGCTGGGCAACGAGACGGTAGACATCGCCGACCGCGTGGTGGCTGCTGTGCTTGATTGGCGCCAAGGTCCGGCGACGCGGCAGCCTTTGTTCCTGGCCGGCCACAGCCGTGGCGGCGCCGCTGTCATATTCGCTGCGCGTGAACTGAAGTCGCAAGGCGTGACCGTGGATGCCATGTTTTTGTACGACGCTGTGAACCGCACCATCAACAATTTCCGCGCAGCGGAAAAAATCCCCAGCAACGTGCGCCATTGTTACCACGCGATGCGAGACCCATCGCTGGCCTACTACTACAGCGACGGCGTACAAGACGCCAGAAACAAGCTGGCCGGCTGCATGGGTTTGCCCACCGGGCGGCGGCCGTCAGCCATGGAAGACCTGATCGACCTGTTGCTGAAGTCGCCCCCCAAACCAGGCCCTTGCCACAAGCACATATCCAACGTGCAGCACATCACGAAACAGGACTACAAGATGAAGGTGGTCATGCGCTCGATGACGATGATGACGCCCGATGGTTGGACGGTGAATTTTGGCAACTGCGGCACCGCAGCCGAAGGTGCCTGCAAACTGGTGACCGAGAAGTTCCTGGGCAGCCACGGCGCACTGGGTGGTGCACCCATCGTGGACGCGCGTGCACCCGGCCTGTTGATCAAATCCGACCGCGCGGCAATGGCCGATGTGGAATCGTGGATGGCGGGCCATCTGGCCAAGCACGGTGTCTACACGACGAACTGAGCGGCTTCGTTATGCCCGAAGCTGCAGGGAATAAGCCGCTGATGCTGATTTCGTGCCGCCTGGCCAGCCTCGCGTCAGGCGGGGGTCAGGCGGGCTTCAGGCGGGCTTCAACCGTTCGTTCTGCGGGAACATCGCGCGCCGCGCTTCATCGTCCATGTCGGTCTTGAACACATGACGGTCTTTCAGTGCCGCCACGCGCTGGGCTGCAGGGCGTGCATTGATGGTGTCGAACAGGCGCTTGACGTTCGGCAGCTGCGCCCAGGCCTCCGCACCCAGCACAAAAGGTACCGCGCGTGCCCAGCCCCAGACGGCCATGTCCAGCAGCGTGTAGCGGTCGCTCAGCATCCATGGCTTGCCGGCCAGGTGAGCTTCAAGAATCTTCCAGTGGCGCCAGGCCTCGAAGTCATAACGGTTGATGGCGTACGGCACGGGCTCGGGTGCATAGTGTTTGAAGTGCACGGCCTGGCCGCTGAAGGGGCCGATGCCCGATGCCGTGAA
>JANNMQ010000057.1:0-5746 GCA_031398045.1 Rubrivivax sp. | reverse complement strand
GCGCATCGTTGAAGCAGGCCAAACTGACGAGCTGTTCCGAAACCCGCAGCATGCCTACACGCGGCGGCTGCTGGCGGCGGTGCCGGGTGCACACAGCCGGAATTCACCATGATCAAAGAGCCACGCTTGCCGTACATCATTCCGTCCATCGTTCCTGCCTGCTGGGCTGGGCCACCACTGCGCCGCAGAGGGCCAAGGATCGCATGCAGGGCCATGGCGGTGGCGGCGGTTGTGATGGCCAGCGCCTGCGTGCAGCAACCCGCCGCGCAGACGGCCGTTGCCGCGACAGAGCCCGCGCCAGTCGCCGAGGCCGCAGTGTCACCAAGAACTCCGGCAGCCAAACCCAAGGCAAACGCCCGTGCGTCGGATGACGCGGTAACGGCCGGCCGTCGGGAAGTCAGCCAGCTGCTGGCCCTGGGCTGCACCCAGACGGCGGAGTGCGCCACGGTGGGTGTGGGCGCCCGGTCGTGCGGCGGACCCGAAGTTTTCTTGGCCTATTCGCTGCGCGACACGCCCGCTGCGGCGCTGCAGGCGGCGGTGCAGCGCCATGCCACGCTGAGAAGAAAACAACTGGAAGAGCGCGGAGAAATGTCCACCTGCGACGTGTTGCCCGATCCAGGCGCACAGTGCGCTGCGCCCGGCCAATGCCAGCTGCGGCCCCAGCGCGGTGGTGCATCGGGCACGTTGATGCGCTGATGCCCCGTGCAGCGCAGGACGGCTGGCCACGCGTTTGCCGAGCGCTTGGAGAGCGCCGAGCAAACACCTGCAGTCATGGGTGGAGTACCGAGCAGAAAGGGCCCGAAGGCCCCTTTTTTTCAGCACTGTTTGGCCCGGCGGTACTACGCTGGTCATGCAACCCCAGGTACCGCCGCTGCCAGCTTCACCGCACCGGCTTGTTGCGCAAGACAGGAGCAGCCGCTTGTTGCGCTGCCGCACCAGTGGTGGCATCCACAAACACCGTCGTGCCACCCAAGGCAGCGCCGCCAACGGTCTGGCTGTAAACCATCCGGCCCAGATAACGGGCACCAGGCACCACCGACCAGGAAGCCACCACGCTGGCGGTGCCACCCAGGCTGGCGTTGGACGGGCCTGCGGCGCGCAGTGTCTGCGGGCCTGTCGGCGCACCCACAACCCAGGTGTTCAACACAAAGCTGGCACTGGCGCCCACGATGCCAAACCCGTACACACAGACCTCGTAGTTGGCGGCAGCCGGGTTGGCCAGAGACACCAGTTCGTTTGAGTCTCCGTTCCCGCTGGAGCCCACCAAAGTGCGTGTGCCATTAGCGCCGACGGTGTAGACGTCCAGGTCCAGGTCGGTGGCTGCTCCTTCTTGCGTTTCGCTGTTGAACAGCTGCGCTCGCAGGGCCTGGGAACCGGCCGGCACCACCAACGGGGTACAAGTTTCTGCGCCCTCGGCCACATTGCCGTTGGTGCGTGTGGCCGCCACCATGCCCGACGCTGTAGTCACCATCGGCCCAGAGAAGCCCGTGCCCACCGTGAAGATGCGGCTGCCCGTGGCCCGCGTGTCGTCCACCGCGGTGTAGGCCACCAGCGACGTTGAACGCGCCGTCAATGGGCTGACGATGGACTGGCCGCTACCCGCCCAGGTCAGGTTGCCAAAGCGGTAGGTGTTGAACGGCGCACTCGTGCGCGTGATGGTGGCCGTGTAGTTGGCACTCGCGCCCCCAGCCAAAGTCAGCGTTGCGGGCGTGACCGCGACGTCGAAGCCCGTCAGCGCCGCTGTTGCATTCAACGTGACTGGGTTCGCGCCCGCATTGGTGATGCGCCGCGTGACCGTGGTTGAGCCCAGCACGTTGCCGGCGGTGATCGAAGCCAGGTTCAGGCTCAGACTGGGCAGGGTACCTGCGTTGTAGGCGTCGTACTGCGCTGGCGTGATGTCATAGATTACCGACGTAGACAGCGCCGCGTTCGGATTCAAATGCCCAGCACCATAACCCCAGCGGTTGGTATCTGCGGCACCCGACGTCAGTTTCACCGACTGTGCTGCACTGGTCATTAACGCAGACTTGATGGCCGACGGCGACCAGGTGGGGTACAGCTGCTTCAACAACGCGGCGGCGCCCGCCACATGCGGCGCTGACATCGATGTGCCGCTGATCATGTTGGCGCCCTGGCGGCCAACCGCAGTGCCAGCGATCAGCGCTGCGCGCTCGGCTACCGTCAGGTTCTCTGGAACATAGCCCGCAATGATGTCGGTCCCTGGGCCCGTGATATCCGGCTTCAAGATGTTGGAGTCGCCCTTGTTCGGTCCTCTCGAAGAACTACCGGCCATGACAGGGGCCACCACACCAGCCACCTGCAAGCCAGGTCCGAAGGCGGCAGTGCCTCCTGTGCGCCGCGCTTCAGTGGTGACCGCAACGAAGTTGCTGGCCGCCATGTGCACCAACGGCAATACTGCCACCACCAGCGGCGTGGTGTCTGCAGATGCGGCTACCGCACCTTCTGCGGGCCTGTTGAGGATGATCACCGCCACCGCACCTGCGGCTTTGGCATTAGCCACCTTGTTGACCAGCACGTTGCCGCCACGATCGCAGACCAACACCTTGCCAGCCACTTTGGCTGGGTCCAGCAGGGGAGCCACCGCGTCGGCAGCGCCAAAACACAAGGCCTGGTTGGTGCCTGCACCAACAGCCGCGCCTGTGCCAGCATCACGCGCCCAAATCAGCGAGGTGGCTGGAAAGCCTGTGTTTTGGAACGATGAACCCCGGCCCGTGGCGCCATTGCCCAATGTCACCAAGGCTTCGGTGTACCGGTCGTGGGTGGAATTGCCCACCGTGGCCACCCAGGGACTGATGTGCGCCACCGTGTTGCCCGGCCCGCTGTTGCCGGCCGAGGCCGAAACAAACACACCGGCCTTGGTTGCACCCTTCATGGCCTGTGCCACCAAACCGGCAACACTGGTTTCAGAGCCGCCAATTGAAAAGTTGATGACGTCCACACCGTCGGCCACGGCTTTGTCGATGGCTGCCATCGAATCGCCAGCGAAGCAGCTGCCGTTGACGGTGCCGTCTGCGGCACGTATTTGGTTGCAGACCTTGTAAGCTGCCAGCCGCGCACGCGGCGCCACACCGCTCAGCGTGAATTGCGCACCCGCCACCGACACATCGCTGCTGGCGTTGCCGCCGGCTGTGGTCAGTGTGTGCGTGCCGTGACCGCCCGCGTCACGCACCGAGTCGTACTCGTTGACCAGATCAGGAGCCACGGTCTTCATCGTGGCATTGAAGTTTTGCGCGCCCACGAGCTTGTTGTTGCACATTGCGGCGGTGAAGGCTTCACCAGCCTGGCAGATTCCTTTGTAGCGGCCGGCTGGCAGGGGGTCGTAAACCACCGAGCCCACAGCGAAATAGGGCACCGGCTTGCCGTTGGCATCCACCTTGTCGGACACCGACACGTTTTCAGGCCAGATACCGCCGTCGACCATGGCAATGATGACGCCCTCGCCCAGCACGGCACGGCCTGCGCTGTCAGTACGTGACCAAGCGCCGCCCGCGGCACCCAGGCCCAGGAAACTGGATGTGGTGTAGCTTGTGTTCTGCGGCATCGCCTGATCGGCTTCAATGGCCACAACACCGGGCGTTTTCGTCAGCTTGACCAGCTCAGCCGGGGTCAGCATCGCTGCAAACCCGCTGAAGGCCACGCCATACCGGTGGTACACCCGGGCAGCGGGCACCGCAGCCACTACACCGTCAACCTTGGTGCTGACGTGGTTCAAATAAGCCTGCACCGCGGGTGCCTGCACGTTGATGCGCTGACCCGCTGAAGGGCGCGTGGCCGCCAGGCCAGAAACGCCGCCCTCGTAGGCCGCTGCAGGCGCTGCCGAAATCTGCACGATGTAAGGCTTGCGCTGTGCACTTTGGGCGCCAGCAGTCAGTGCCGTTGCCAACAGGGCAGCGCCAAGCGCGATCTTGTTTACTCTCATCAAAACTCTCCTCCTGAAGATTCAGGGTTGATTTGTGAACGGTTTTCTTCGAGCCAGCTTTGTGGAGCGAGGCTATGAACGATCAATCTGTACGGGGCTCTGGCTTTAAGCCTTGCGTCGACCAAAACTCACGGTCAATACCAGAGCTGCCATCGCCAGGGCCAGCGAACCCGGCTCAGGTATTGCTTCGATGTTGTCCAGCGCAAACTGGCTGAAATTGGCGTTGATGGCCGCGCATTGACCGTTGGCATCGGCTGTACAGGCATAAAAGTCCACCAGACGAAGCGCGCCCGACAGGCCGCCCACGCCAGCCGCACCCACCGTCTGGAAGCTGAATGCGCCGTTGGCATCGGCAGCGCCAAAAGAGAAAAACTCGCCGCCAAAGTTGCCGGCCCAGTCTTCGTAGGCCGCAATCAAGAAGCCGGGTACATCACCGGGATTGAACAGGTTGGTCAGCGCCGAGACGAAGCCGAAATCCAAGCCTGAGATGCGGAAGGCCCTGCCGTTGGTGGCACGCATCTGCACAAAACTGTCGTTCAGGCCGATGTAGAACTGGCTCAAGTTGCCGCTGGGGCCCGCCAGGTCCAGGCCAACGCCGGGGCCAAACGCAGCAGAAGTGTCAACAACACCCGCACCGTCGAAGGCGGTGAAGGAATAACCTTGTTCAGTGACTGATTCGCCTGGAAGCAGGATGGTGCCTGCGGCTACGCCGTCAAAGGTGATCGTGGCGGCGTGCGCCGGCACCGAGGCAGCAACAGCCAGGCTGATTGCGCACAACCTGTGCTGCCATTTTTCGAGTTTCATCACTGTCCTTTCGGTGTAGAGGAACATTCGGTATCGCAGATTTCAAAACTGCTCACGAAAAAGAACGGCTAGTCTGTGCGATGTGGCCTTGTTGAACAAGCCGATCAAGCCCTCGTAGGCGGCGCGCAACGATGTGGAGATATCAAAAACACCCGTAGGTGAGTGGCCGGGGAAACCCTGAACTTCGGCGAACGGCATGACACTCCGCACCGCCTGAGACCCGTATGCCACGCACTCCCCGCGGTTAGTGCGCCTGCACTTGCCGCAGAATGCGCTGGCCTCAAGCCTTTGAAGGAGTAACCAAGACATGACAATTTCAAGACGGGCAGTGAACACAGTGCTGGTGGCCACGCCACTTCTGGGGACTGTGCGTTCAGCCCACGCCCAAGCCAGCAAAGACAGCGTGACGCTGGCCATGGTGCTGGAACCCACGACACTCGACCCGACCACGGCCGCCGCCGCGGCCATCGGTGAAATCGTGCACTACAACGTGCTCGAAGGCCTGACCAAAATCGCCATGGACGGCGCGGTAACGCCGCTGCTGGCTGACAACTGGAGCCACACGCCCGACGGCAAAACCTACACCTTCAGGCTGAAACGCGGCGTGAAGTTTTCTGACGGTTCAACCTTCGACGCCAGCGCCGTGAAGTTCAGCTTCGAACGTGCACGCGCGCCGGGCAGCACCAACAAGGCCAAGAAAGCGGTGTTCGACCTCATCAGCAGCGTGGCCACGCCCGACCCCTACACGGTGATATTGGTGCTGAACAACGCCGACGCATTGATGCCGTTTCGGCTGGGTGAGAACACCGCCGTTATCTTGCACCCGAATACCGTTGCGCAGGCCAGTACCAACCCCATTGGCACCGGCCCCTTCAAAGTGTCGAACTGGGCCAAAGGCTCAGCCGTCACGCTGGCGAAATGGGACGGCCACCGCGACGCAACCAAGGTGCGCTTGAAGCGGGTCACCTTCCGTTTCATCAACGACCCGGCCGCGCAAGTGGC